>CAJXVJ010000112.1 GCA_913061105.1 uncultured Alcanivoracaceae bacterium
TCGTCGGCAGCGTCAGATGTGTATAAGAGACAGCAATATATTACCAAAAATAATTATTTACTAGCAAATGCCTTATTCATCTG
This sequence comes from uncultured Alcanivoracaceae bacterium, assembly GCA_913061105.1. Lineage (GTDB taxonomy): Bacteria > Pseudomonadota > Gammaproteobacteria > Xanthomonadales > Marinicellaceae > NORP309. The sequence goes on from CAJXVJ010000112.1 coordinate 84, forward strand.
ACAAAATATCTCATGCTTTTATCGGCAAGCAAGCCGATGATTTGGGTCAGTTAATTCATGAGCAGGTTAAACCATTGTATGAATCTTTAGGGATTATTGTTCCTGTTAAATCCTGTTCGATTATTCATTACCTTAACAAGTATGAAAACATTTCAGTGACAGATTTAGCAAAGCATTTAAAACAATCGCATCAATTGGTAAAACAAAAATTACCCAAGTTGCAAAGATTAGGTTTAATTGAGTCACTCAGTGATAAGAATGATAAGCGAAGAACCACTTACCATTTAACTCAGTCAGGACTTTCTCAAGCAAAATTATTAAAAGAAAATTCACTCAACGCAGTCTATCAACATTTGTCAAAAGAAATAGGGGCCAGCTTGCATCAAGTATTAGAAGATGCCATAAATGGTTTAAAACAAAAAGACATGCTAACACGATTTCAAGAGGATACACATGAACACTAGATCAGATAAAACACGCAATATTAAATCACCAACAGGAACAACATTAACTTGTAAGTCTTGGTTAACAGAAGCGCCGATGCGCATGTTAATGAATAACCTAGATGCGCAAGTGGCAGAACGCCCTGAAGATTTGGTGGTTTATGGTGGCATAGGACGTGCTGCTAGAAACTGGGAATGTTATGATCAAATTATTGAGTCATTAAAAGAGTTAGAAGACAATCAAACCTTATTGGTTCAATCAGGCAAACCAGTTGGCGTTTTTACAACCCACAAGGATGCCCCACGTGTATTAATTGCCAATTCTAACTTGGTACCAAAATGGGCAAATTGGGAACATTTTAATGAATTAGATAAAAAAGGCTTAATGATGTATGGCCAAATGACTGCTGGCTCTTGGATTTATATTGGCTCGCAAGGCATTGTTCAAGGGACCTATGAAACATTTGTAGAAGCAGGCAGACAACATTTTAATGGCACGACTCAAGGCAAATGGATTTTAACTGGAGGACTTGGAGGCATGGGCGGTGCACAACCATTGGCGGCTGCCATGGCAGGATACTGTATGATAGCTGTTGAATGTGATGAAACACGTATCGACTTTCGGATTAAAACAGGCTATGTTGATAAAAAAGCCTATTCAATTAGCGAAGCCATGCAAATGCTAAATGAAGCTCTTGACAATGGTGACGCGATTTCAATTGGATTGTTGGGCAATGCAGCGGATATTTTTCCAGAAATGTATCAACAAGGCATACGTCCAGATTTGGTTACGGATCAAACCTCAGCACATGATCCCGTGAATGGTTATTTACCTCAAGGTTGGAATGTAGAACAATGGAGGCGTGAAGCACAAGACAATCCAGAATTGGTTGCCAAACAAGCACGTAAATCTATGCGAGTACAGGTTCAGGCCATGTTAGATTTCCATAGCGAGGGCATACCAACGGTTGATTATGGTAATAATATTCGCCAAGAAGCCTATGATGAAGGTTTAGAAAATGCCTTTGATTTTCCAGGTTTTGTACCAGCCTATGTGCGCCCATTATTTTGTCGTGGCGTTGGTCCATTTCGTTGGGCTGCATTATCAGGCGATCCTGAAGACATCTATAAAACCGATGCCAAAGTGAAAGAAATCATTGCTGATGATCCTCACCTGCACAATTGGTTAGATATGGCACGCGAACGCATTCAATTCCAAGGTTTACCATCAAGAATTTGTTGGGTTGGCTTAGGTTTGCGTCACAAGCTTGGGTTGGCGTTTAACGAAATGGTTCGCAATGGAGAATTATCAGCACCTGTGGTTATTGGCAGAGACCATTTGGATTCAGGTTCTGTTGCCAGCCCAAACCGTGAAACTGAAAGCATGAAGGATGGATCCGACGCCGTATCAGATTGGCCATTACTCAATGCCATGCTCAATGTCGCCAGTGGCGCGACTTGGGTTTCATTGCACCATGGTGGTGGAGTAGGGATGGGCTATTCGCAACACTCAGGCATTGTTATCTGCTGTGATGGCAGCAAAGAAGCCGATGAACGCATTGCTAGAGTTTTATGGAATGATCCAGCAACCGGTGTTATGCGCCATGCCGATGCAGGTTATGAAATAGCCAAGAAATGTGCGAAAGAACATGAATTGAATTTGCCGATGGTTGAGGGTTAAAACTCTTATTCACCATGAAGTTCATGAAGAACACGAAGGTTAATAAGAGTGTTGGGTTGAGAAACGAACGTAGTAACCTAATTATGCAAAGTATAGATATTACTTATTAGAAAAGATTAAAATTTATGAAATTAAAACAAATTATAGGAGTAATTATGGTGTTTTCAATATTTGGATTTAAAGGTAAGACACCTGAATATAGATTTTGGACATGGTTTGAAAATAATCAGGAAATGTTATTTGAATTTGAAAAAGATAGAGAAAAAATATTTGATAAAATTACATTACAAATGCATAAAATTGATGAGAATCTTACTTTTGAATTTGGACCAGTTACAAAAAATGGAAATAGAGAGTTTGTTATTTCTGCGGATGGTATTATTAAATCATTTCCATCAGTAGAAAAACTATTTGAAACGGCACCGAAACTAGATAAATGGAAATTTGTTAAATTTCGACCAAGAAGAAATCCAATGACAGTTCAGTTATCTGGATTAGAAATTAAACCTGAAAATGTTAAATGTCAATTATTCAAAGATAAGGAAAAAGTAGGTATTATGTTATTTTTTGAAAACTATACACAGGAACAAAATAATTTATATGCCAGGATTGGATATTTATTATTAGATGAATCTATAGGCGAATATGATGTAGAAACCAAGGTTGGTTTTATTGAGTTTTCATCAAATAAATCTAAATATTTTGAAAATTCCTTTCCTTTAATTGAATTATCATCTCGTTTTGATGAACAGTTCAGGTGAAATCTTATCCAATATGGCGAGATTGCCTACAATACGAATTAATTTAGCAAGCTAAATTGGTCGGGACTGAAGTCCCAATTCCAAGGAGGCCCTAACGGAATTGGGACTTTAGTCCCGACTTTTGAGTTTGTATGATGGTATAATACTTATTATGAGAAGAAGAAAGGAAAGATCAAAATTCAGACCAAATGATGTTTTAAGGTTATTAGATAAAAATTTAGAAAAAAATTGGCTAGCGTGTCTTTTGTCTGGTCTAGTATTTTTCTCGTATTTATTTATTGGTTTTGAGACTGGGCTCACTTCGATAACTGGTTTTGTTACTTTGTTTTCAGGTTTGATTTTTATTCAATCAATCAAAGGAATTGTTGAACTTAGGAAACTAAAGAAAATGTTATTACAAAACCAACATAGTGTTTCAAAAAATCATATTATTTCTGCCCAAATATTAAAACACTCTTTTGGTTTTCATAATTCCTATATATTTAGAAAATAGTTGTAAGTTAGACTCGCCAAACATGTGAATTTATTTAGCAAGCTAAATTGGTCGGGACTAAAGTCCCAATTCCAAGGAGATCCTAACGGAATTGGGACTTTAGTCCCGACTTTTGGATAACAAGTAATCATTCATATAAACCATAAAATCTACGATCATTTCTCATTGACGGTTTTAGTTTTAAAGGGTTATTTTTAATATAATTATAGACAACATTATAATGCCTTCCATCTCTGATAGCTTTGTCATAATAGTTATCAGCCCAGAACTTCAATTTACTTTGCCTGATTTTATTGATTCTGTTTGAACTGCTTCCTTTAAGTTTTTGCATTACTTTTGAAAGTGGTATTAAAGGCTTAAATAACAAATGAACATGATTTGGCATAATACAAAAAGAAACTAAGTTATAAAGTTCCTTGTCTTTTTCTATAAAATAATTATACAAATAATCTAAAACATCATTATTTAAATAAGATCCATTATTTGATTGGTCCAAATATTCATCTATTTGTAACTGCTTTTGAGCATTCGATTCGTTTTGTTTAGCTAATTTATCTAAATAATCATCAATACTGTCATTGGTTCTAAAGGTAATAAATTGGAAACAATCTAAATCATCAATATGAGGCAAATGTTTATGTTTCATGAGTATAAGATTTAAGTGATTATTAAAATTTTACATTATTTGGAATGTGCTATAGGAATTAATTTTATTATTTTTTATATATCAAGGCTTATTGAATATTAATTTAGCAAGCTAAATTGGTCGGGACTGAAGTCCCAATTCCAATGATGTTCTAACGGAATTGGGCCTTTAGTCCCGACTTGTTTTCATGTTAACTTTCTTTAATTATTAAGACTTAACTTTTACTGAAGTGGCTGTGATTTCAAAAATTTTCTGAGTTAATTTACCAGCACCTTCAGCTTCTAGGTGTTCTTTTTGTTCATCACTCATGGTTTTTGAATGCAATGTACCAAAAACTTCTGCTGTGCCTTGGGTGTCTTTTGGAATAAAGAAAGAATGGTTGTTAAAATCTACCCTTGCAATTTTACCATTGGTTTCTAACATCATCCAACAGCCTTTCTTTTGACAAACTTTAGAAATGTTGCCAGTAAAGATCATTTCTTTATCAGTCAGTTTTTCATGTTTTTGAATGGCTTTCTCGATATTGATGTGATCGACACCAGTATTCCATTTATTACCATAAACTTTAGCGCCATCAATAACTTCAGTGACAATGACTTTTCCTTCTTTGTTTTCGTCATGTTCCTGAGCTATTGCAACAACAGTGAATAAAAAACTGAGTAATACTAAAGATAATTTTTTCATAATTTTGTACAGGTTTTAATGATTGTGAAATTATATACCAAAGAGTTTTACATAACTGTGTGAGAATAGAAAAAAGAAAGAAAACACCATGAAATTGAAAGCTAAGTTCACAAATGGCATATAAGTTAAAGGTATATTATTTTTTTGGGTTTAACTCAAGCAACTCAATTGGACCTAAGTCAATTTCAAGTACCTCTATATCATCAGTTTCTTCGATAACGACGTTTTCAAGCTGGTTGATGATTTGTAATTCATCACTGAAGAGTTGGTTAATCTGTTTGGTCGTTTGTTCTAACGTTGATTCATTACGCACCAGACCTTTAACTATTAATTTATTTTCAATAAAGCTTATATCGGTTACTTTGACCAAAGAAATAGCGGTGAAAATTAAAGTGATGTCTATACTAAAGTCTTTTTTACTGACATTTTTGGATGTAATAATCTCATGTTTAATGGTCCAAGGACCATAATGTTTGTTAACAGCGGCTGTAAAACTGTTTAGAATTTCTTGTTGTTCAATGCTGCTGTTGACTAATCCAATGATGGTTGCAATATTATTCACACTGTCTAATGTAAAGTTAACTTGAGCAACTTCCTCTTCAAATTTACTGTGAATTGTTATGAAATCTTCAAATGATACGACATCACATTTTCCTTTAATCAATTTTAGAAATTGTTTCTTTTGGTCTTTGTACACTTTGCCGGAAATTACAGGCGAATCCAATCGTCCACGTACATCAATCTCAATATGACTAAGATTCAATTCATTCACAACGCCATTGAGACAAGTGACTACTTTGTTTTCATCATATTTGTTTTTATAGACATAAGCAATGTACAGCAAAATCGATAGTATTATCAAACTTATAAAAATCTTGGTCTTTTTCATGTGTTCTCAATGTCGGGATTTGGAAATATAGCAACAGCCTGTTACCTGTTGCTATTATAACCTATGTTACTTCTATTTTATTGCCGGTTTAATGTGTTTGAGTAAATATCGTAACTGGAATATCATCCCTCAACCATTGACCACCTTCGGTGCCTTGGTATTCGAAAGAGACATCAGCTTTGCCATCAATGGATAAATTATTTAATGCATTAACCAAATTGAATCTAACACTACCAGAAGGGGTGCTTTTGACTGTTGTAGGAGTGCTAGTACGACCATATCCATCAAGCTCATTGAGTTCTAAAGTAAAGTCTTTGTTTAGCTCAAATCCTCCTGCTGAACCTATTGACCACCTAGGATTGCCTGAATTATCATAGTAATAATTGATTGAGATAAATTGGTTTTGAGCTTGTGCAATAGAAAACCCCCAACCAGTGTCCTCAAAACCTGAAAACCACGTTCCGCCCATATCTGGAAAGGCTTTATTGGCCTCTGAAATGATGGGTTCAATACACCATTGGGCTTCTTGATTGTTAATTTTCCATTTAGCAATGGCTACAACATTTGGATCACGACCAGATACGCCATCTTGACAAGCAGCTTGATCAGCAACATCGGATGAATTAAAGTCAATTGATAATCTTCCATCTACTATTGATGGATCAACAATGGCTGCTTGAGAGACAGCTGGGTCAATATCATAATCATAAATAAATTTCTGTAATGTATTGGCCTCAAAATTTGTGTTGAGCACACCATCTTCTAAAGTGGTTAAAGATGAGTACCACTCAGGGTTGCCTTCATCATCATAAGTATAAAAAATGACGAAATAAAGGTTATTAACGCCAACAGGTTCAATGGCAAAACCATGGCTATTTTTGCTCCTATCAAACCACAGTCCACTAAATGGTACAACTCCTCCTGTACTGACATTCTCATCACAAGAGGGTTTGTCTTTACGAATCACATTCGAGACCGATATGTCATCAACCCAGAAACCAGAACCACCAGTGTTTGAGTCTGATATCATTCTAAATCTAAATTGAATTGTTTTGCCAATATAGCTTTCACCCAAATCTACTCTACTGTCTCTCCAAGTTAATCTACTTCCTGCCCATGCAAACCTGCCTTGAGCTGAATTATTGGTAAAGAGTTGACCGTCATAGCTCACGGTACTAAGATTACCAATATCAATCCAAGATCCACCTTTTTCTCTTAATTCCAATAAAACACCATCATAGTATTGAGCAGAATTTCCCTCAGTGCTATACCGCAGTGAAAAATCAATATTATTTCCACCGCTATCAAGTGTTAACCATGGGGAAATAAGTGATTTATCTGAATAATTGTTTTCATCTGATGTAAACCAACTTCTTGAACCTGAACTTGTGGCACTTGAAACCCGTGCCCATGCTGAATTCCCAAGTAAGAGTTCAGTTGTCATTTGTGTGTCATTACTCTCGGCACCATCAACAAAGCTACTATTAGTAATGGGTTGATTAGCAGCTGTAACAACCGATAATTCAACGTCTTGGTTGATGCCATCATAATCTAAGTTTATGTCAAAATTCACTTCATCTAAACACGATGAATCATTAGCTAGACTGGCATTGATGGGTATATTTATAGATGAAAGTGCCGGAATATTTGTTACATCGAGAATAAATTCATCCGGAGAAGATAATCCAGAAATTATAATATCCAATTCAGCATTATTGATGTCAAATCCACTGTTGTTTTGTAAATTAAGCATATATAAGCCTGATTCACCATTATCAAGAATGCCGTCATCGTCATTATTTGAGTTAGTTGTAACAAATTTATTGATGGAGATATCAACAACTTCCCTGGTTGCACGATAGGTTCCTCTGCCGTGTGTACCAACGTAAAGTGTGTCTTGTTCATGCCATACTAAATCAATAACTCTGGTATAAGCCAATCCATAATCGTATCTATTCCATTCGTGACTGCTATCGTTAAGATCAGTCACCCACAAGCCTAACTCTGTACCGATATACAATATATCAGGGTTTCTTGGGTCAATGGTAATTTGAAATACTGGAATATCGGGAAGGTTGCCTGATATGGATTCCCAACTGTTGCCGCTATCATTACTCATAATCACTCTATCTGATAAGTAAGATGCACGAGTGACAAATAGTGTATTACTGTTAAATGTTTTAATATCTGTTATGGCACCAGAAAGCGAGTCTAAATTATCATCTTCGGTTGGGGAAATGTTTGTGAGGTTATTTTGTGTACCAATATTATTTACTTTGTAAACTTCACCAGCTAATGTGCCTGCAAATATTTGATTTGAGACTGATTCACTAAATGATACTGCATTTACACTGGATCCTAGATCTCCTGTTACATCTTGAAAAGTAGCCTGAGATAGGCTTCTGGCATTGTTTGAATAAAAAACATTATCTGTACCTACGATCAACTGATTGCCGTTGTTTTGGTTTAAAGCAAAAGGCTGAATAAATCTTGCGCCATCGGTATCTGGTAAAGATAAATTTGTAAACGACAACCCACCATTATTTGATCCAATCATACTTCCATTAGGTCTGGAACCATATATATAGTTACCGTTTTGCTGGTCCCAAGCACTGTATCCTCCATCACCACCTGCCCATCTTAACCAAGAATTACTGTTTCCAAAATACAATTGAGAACCATTATCTTGAGTGCCAGATGTGATTTGTGTACCATTTGGACTGACTGCTATTCCATAGGATTGTGAAATACTTAGTCCTGTGTTGATTTCTGTATAAGTAGATCCATTATCCGTGGTTTTAGAAATACCGCCATCCCCTACGATGTAATGAATACTTGAGTTGTTTGGATCAAATATGTAACCATGGTGGTCAGAATGTAAATATTTACTTATTCCAAATGAGCCATTATTTCCTATATCAGATGGTGTCCATGTTGAGCTTTTAAATAAAGTGGCGCCACTGTTTTCTGAAGCATATTGATCTATGGCTCCAACAAAAACAGTTGATGAGTCATCTGGTTTCACGGCAATTGCCAAATCATACCAACCTTGTCTTTCAATGAATTGTGTATTTGAATTTGTTTTACTAAAGTTAGCATTGCCACCATTAGATCTCCATAAACCACGCGTTGCATCATCGCTATTAGATACAGCAATATAAGTAACGCCATCTTGGCCAAATGCGAGCTCCATTCGGCCTATATTGGTTTCAGGCAATCCATTACTGGCATCAAGAATAGTCCATGATTCACCTTGATCATTTGATTGCATAACAAATTGGCTTAATTGATTGCCAGATGGATAATCAATATTGGCTGTTATTGTAGATGATTCTGCAGCCAACAACTCACCATCTTCTTTAGAAATCATAATCGAAGGAATGGTAATTGTTTCATCACTACCACCCATGGCAAATGGAGCGTCATCAGTATTTTGGAATATCACCACAGCTGTGGCACCCATATTTTGAGCATTCTTTACTTTGACGGTAAAGTTACAACTTCCACGTTGGGCCAAAGCAATTTTCCCTGTTAAATCTGTAGAAATGGTTTGGCATGCATCATTTGTTGCGCCACTGCCATCATTAACCATTACTATTTCCCTGTTACCGGTTCCATTGCTGTTTAAATCGGGACCAAAACCTGCTTGAATACCTTGGTAGCTGCCAATAACTGTATTAGGGGCTATAACATTTAAGAACAATTTATCGCCACCATAATGGGTAGCCAAGATGTGATTGTCATTACTAGGATCAAGTTTTAAATCCACAAAACCACGGCCATTAGTTTCATGTTGACTGGCCTCAGTCCAACTTTGGCCCAAATTTTCTGATCTGAAAATTCCTGTTCTTGTGGCCGCTAATAAGATATTACTATTGGGTACTCTGGCAATTCGATTAACATAATAAAAGTCCCCATTATCTGTTGATGCCAACTGTGTCCAGCTTTCACCAAAATCTTCACTGACAAACATGCCAGCACCACGAGCAGCATCAAAGTTAAAAAAACCTTCACCAGTACCTATGAAAATTCGGTTTGGGTCATCAGGATCAGTAATCATGCTACCAATAGCCAGAGTTGGTAAAAAATCTGAAACTGCTTTCCAGCTTTGACCTTGGTTTACCGATTTAAATACCCCACCACTGACTGCCCCAGCCAATAATTGATTAGAATCATCTGTTTTAATCACAAACCCACGAATACGACCACCAAAATTACTGGGTCCCAAGTTTTCAAATTTTAGTTTTGAAATGGCATTATCTGAACCAGCACTTCTATTTGAGCCTGCTTTTCTAGCTAACTCATAGGATTCTATTTCGGTTTTGTATTGATTGTTAAGTTGAGAAGGGTTTTTATTAGAATCAGGTGTTTGTCTCAACTCCATTAACCATTGTGCTGCTTTATCTGGTTGGTCGAAACGTTTGGGTTCTTTTTCTTCATTAGTAGAAGGATTTTTAATAATTAAACCTGATTCGTTTTCTGCTTGATTAAAATAATAGCCAAAACCAGAGATGATAAAAACACCAATTAAAATTTGTTTCATAATAAAGCCCAATAAAGATTTTCTGAAAATCTTAAGATTTTAACATTAATAAATTGATAATAGTTTTGTTATTCTTACTAATTGTGGAATTTTTTTGTGAAAATGATAAAGATTATGGGCTTTTTGCTTTACCTACCTGAGAGCCATTGATTTTGTTTAATTGTTGACTGATCCAATTGCCTGTTTCGATGAGTTTATTTAAATTAATGCCGCTACTGATATTCATGCCATCCAGCATATAGATAACATCTTCGGTGGCAACATTGCCGCTTGCACCTTTGGCGTATGGACAACCGCCCAGACCTGCAACTGAAGAGTCGATAATTCCCGCGCCCATTTCTAAACAGGCATAAATATTCGCCAAGGCTTGTCCATAAGTATTGTGAAAGTGCAGGGCAAGTTTTTCAATTGGTGCAACATCCATACAGGCATTGAGCATGGTTTGAGCTTTCAAAGGTGTGCCTGTGCCAATGGTATCACCCAATGAAACTTCATAACAACCCAAGTCGAATAAGTTTTTTGTGACATCTGCAACAATGCTGGCATCAATTTCACCTTCATATGGGCAACCCAAAACACAAGAAACATAACCACGAACTTTGATGTTGTTCTGTTGTGCTAATTCTAATACTGGAATAAAACGTTGCAATGATTCTTTAATGGTACAATTGATGTTTTTCTTGGTAAAGCTCTCACTTGCAGCAGTAAAAACTGCGACTTCTTTTACGCCACAGTCTAGCGCATTTTCCATGCCTTTGAGGTTGGGTGTTAATGCAGAATAGTTAACTGTTGGATTTCTGTCAATGCTTTTGCATAATTGCACTGAATCTGCCAATTGCGGCACCCATTTAGGGCTAACAAATCCTGTGATTTCTATGTTTTTAACACCTGATTGCTCTAAACGTTTAATCAACGATAATTTTGTTTCTAAATCTATGTTTTGTTTTTCATTTTGTAATCCATCACGTGGAGAAACTTCAACTATTTTGACTTGTTTGGGCAGTTTAGACACTGTCTCTTATACACATCTGACGCTGCCGACGATCTACTCTGTGTAGAT
>CAJXVJ010000113.1 GCA_913061105.1 uncultured Alcanivoracaceae bacterium
CGAGATTTCTGCCTGTCTCGTGGGCTCGGAGATGTGTATAAGAGACAGTGTTTAAAGTGTGGTTTAAATTTACGGGTTGGACACCAATTAATTCAGGTCATAAAGGTGCTGGAATTACCATTGCTGCGCCTCATACTTCCAATTGGGATGTGGTGTATGCCATGGGTGCTGCAGTATTGTTAGATATTAAAATCTACTTTTCCATAAAAGAGAGTTGGTGCCGAATACCGATTATTGGGCGCTTAATGATGTGGATGGGCGCAATACCCATTACTAGAGCCTCCGGTTCACAAGGTCAGATTGATAAGATCCGTTTGTTTGTTGAAAAGCACAAAGATTGCCATATATTTTTTCTATTTACCCCTGAAGGGACGCGAGGAAAAGTCAACAAATGGAAAACCGGTTTTTACCATTTGGCAAAAGGATGTCATCTGCCTATCTTTTTAGCCAAGGTCGATTTTCGAAATAAAGAATCAGGTGTTTTCCATACTTATCATTTAACCAATAATAAAGAAGAAGACATTCGTTCAATTCAAGAATCTTATAAAAAGGTTCTTGGAAAATTTCCCGAATTACAATTTCCAAAATACACTGGACCAATGCCTGAATTATCCGAAGTTGAATCTTTGATTTTAAAAACGGTATATTCTGCCAAGGGCATGGCTACCAGATTAGAAATAGCTGCCAAGCTAAAAGCCAATAAATTATCAACTGCGATGCTAGATTTTTTAATAGAGAAAGGCGTGTTAGAAAAAGTGATTGACAACCAAAATGAACCGCATTACAAATTAACTTTTGCAGGCAAAGGCTGCTTATTACATTTATATCCTGCTTTAAATAAAGCACAATGATTAAATAATATGACAATTCCCAATTAAAAACAGGGAGAATAAACCCATAAATCAATTTTGACACTTAACCAAAAATAGGAATTTAATTGTGAAATCTGATAAGAACAATGAGAATAAAGCTGACTTATCAAAAAAAGACAAAGAACTGGGAATGCACAGAAAAATTGATCGCCGCGATTTTATTCAAGACATCTCTCTTGCCTCAATAGCATTAGCGCTTCCAGGAATAAGTTTTGCTCAAGTGAATGAACAACCTACCGATTCATCCACTAAGAAGAATTATCCACCAAGTCGAACAGGGCTTAGGGGATCTCACCCTGGTGCTTTTGAGAATGCCCACAAAATGGCGCGTGAAGGAAAAAGCTGGAAATCCGGTAAGAATACAGGCGAAAGCTATGATCTGGTTGTTGTTGGTGGAGGCATTAGCGGACTTGCTTCTGCCTATTATTACCGAAAACAACACCCATCTGCTAGAATTCTAATTATTGAAAACCACGATGATTTTGGTGGACATGCCAAACGAAATGAGTTCCACCAAGGCGGTGAAATGCGCCTGTCATGGGGTGGCACTATGAACCTAGAATTCCCCATGTTTAGTGATAATGTGAATGCTTTTTTAACTGAAATTGGAGTAAACATACCAGACTTGGTCAAACAAACTAATTTTGATTATGGCTTTGATGGAAAAAATGGTCCTGCGATATATTTTGATAAGCAAACTTATGGCAAAGATATACTATCAGTGCCATGTAATTTTCGTGGGTTTAGCCTGACAAAATTGGCTGAAAAAATTCATGAGTTTCCAATCAGTGAAGAATCTAAAACCAGTTTAAAAGCATTTATTGAATTACGAACTGACATCAGAAAAAGCATGACTGATGATCAAGTTCACCAAATGATGCACAAAACCAGCTATATCGATTTCATAATCAAATATGGCAAAGTAACTGCTGAGGCCGCCGAATTATTTGTTAAAACTACTGATGGATATTGGGGCGTAAGTGCGCACAGTCTTTCTGTTGCAGAATCAGTTGATTCTGGTCTGCCAATCGAGCACATACTTGGAGGCGATCCCATTGAAATAAGTAATAGATCAGTGGGAGGCACAGTCGCTATGTTTCCAGATGGCAATGCATCCATAGCACGGTTGTTAGTCAGGAAACTTATTCCAACAGTTACATCAGGCAAAGAGACCGATGACATTGTCTCAGCAAAATTTAATTATTCCATGCTAGATAAAAAGGACAATAGGATAAATCTGAGACTTAATTCTACAGTAATAAATGTACAACATGAAAAAGATAAAAAATCTGTAAGCATCTCTTATATCAAAGACAATAGCATATTAAAGATTAACGCCAAGCACTGTGTTTTGGCCTGTTACCATTCCATTATTCCGCATATCTGTCCTGAACTTCCTGACAAACAAAAACAAGCAGCCCGTTATCAAGTCAAACGTCCTTTAATTCTGACAAATGTATTATTAAAAAACAGTAAAGCTGCAGATATTCTGGGTATTTCTGGTGCTTATTGTCCAGGTCGCATGCATGGAGCCTGTTGGCTGGTTAAAGGTGTTGAATCACCTGATTACAAACATGATTGGAGTGATGATGGTCCTGTAGCGATGATGTTTTGGGGAACCATCGCAGCCGATAAAAAAGGACTCAGCATTAAAGAACAACACCGCAATAGCCGCAGGCAAATGCTGGAATTGACATTTGAAGATTATGAACGAGAAGTGCGTTCAGTGCTTGATGGCATGTTAGGACCAGCAGGTTTTGATGCCAAGAACGATATATTAGCCATTACTGTTAATCGCTGGCCACATGGTTATGCCTATGATTATTTAGATCTCTGGGATCCTGAATGGCCCAAAGGTGGAGCCCCTCATGAAATTGCCAGAAAAGCCTTTGGTAATATTGCCATTGCAAATGCCGATGCCGGCGCCAATGCCTATACACATGTTGCCATCGATCAAGCAAACCGGGCTGTAAATGATTTAATCCAGATGAACAAGTCTTCTGTTTAATCAAAGCTGACTTATACAAATCTGTTATAAGCCACACTAATCCCTCTAAAAAAGGGATTACCGGAAATCTGGTTATACATAGCATTCATCTCTGGGTACTTATTAAGAACCGGATAATAGTTTGTCTGCTATTTTTTCGTATTTTTTAGTCATTTCACAGGCCTTTGCTAAATCTGTGCGCATCAATTGGCCAACTTCATTGGTTGATTGATTTAATTCATCGAATTTTGCCTGTGAAACTTTTCCTTTTAGTTGAGCAATTTTTCCAGAATTACTATTGCTTCTCATCATAATAGATTTAATAGTACAACTTGGATCAGCATTATCATTAAACTCATTTATTGCAGCGACACTCATCGCCTTTGATTGACTGATGTCTAATCCAAAATCATTGATGATTTTTTCATAATGAGCACAAGCTTCACTGTATTGTTTCTTACCAATTAATGTTCCTCCACCGGACAATCGTACAATAAAATCATTTCTCTTTTGAATATCACCAGAATACTTTTGGATGGTCTGCATTTTCAAACCGCCAATTTTAGTCAAGTAATCTAATGCTTGTTTTTGATCACATTCTTTATCTGCAGCCATAACTGTAAAGCTGTTACTAATTACGAAAATTATTAATAATTGTAGTTTCATTTTTTTCTCCATAAATAAAAATTTACTTTTTAAGTATTGCGCACAAATGGTTTCTGTCTCTTAATGAGTTATTGCTGATCTCTGTGTACACCAATGGATATTGTATCTTAATATCTCTCGGGGTTTGTATGTAATCTACGGATAAGCCATATAAACCTTGTGTTGTATTGTTAAAATAATTAATAAATTTTACTAGAAATTAAATTTTTGGGAAATTATTTTATTTTTTAAATTAAAAAGTTTCCCTTTTTTATAGATTTTAAGTGGCATTTTATGATATATTCTCCTACGCAATAAATAGTTATAGTGATTTTTGAACAAAATAGCTTAAGTTACTGATAATTATAGATTATTATAATTAGTATTTTTATTCCAAAAGAATGGAATTTAGGAGCCAATCAATTGAATTTAATGATAATTTAAATCCAAAATAATTTTAATAAATATTTTTTATTGTAAGTTTTATCACCCATTGAATAAAAAATATTTCAAATAAACACAACATAAAAACAAGTAGGGACAAAAAATTATGCCAGCACCATTATTAACTGAGCTTCAATCATTTACACAAGATGAAGCCTTTCAAGCCGCTTTAGAATATTTTAAGGGAGATGATCTGGCAGCTAGGGTTTGGGTCAATAAATATGCACTCAAAGACTCCGATGGGAATGTTTATGAACGCACTCCAGATGATATGCACCACAGATTGGCGGCTGAAATTGCCCGTGTTGAAAAAAAATACCCAAATCCATTAACACAAAATGAAGTATTTGCTTTAATTGAAAACTTCAAATATCTGGTACCGCAAGGTGGTCCAATGACAGGCATTGGCAACCCACATCAAGTTGCTTCTTTGTCAAATTGTTTTGTTATCGGTAATGATGGTGAATCAGATTCATATGGCGGTATCATGAAAATTGACCAAGAACAGGTTCAATTGATGAAACGCCGTGGTGGTGTCGGCCATGATTTATCTCACATCAGGCCCAGTGGATCTGCGGTTAAAAATTCTGCATTAACATCCACAGGAATCGTTCCTTTTATGGAACGTTATTCGAATTCCACCCGAGAAGTTGCCCAAGATGGCAGACGTGGCGCGCTTATGTTGTCAGTCTCTATCAATCATCCTGATGCTGAAGATTTTATTGATGCAAAAATGGAACAAGGCAAAGTCACAGGAGCCAACGTTTCAGTTCGCATTGATGATGATTTCATGAATGCCGTCAGTAACAACAAAGACTACAATCAAAAATACCCTATTTACAGTGAAAAACCACAATTTACAAAGGACATCAAGGCCCGTAAATTATGGAAAAAAATCATCCACAATGCCTGGAAATCAGCTGAGCCCGGCATTTTATTCTGGGACACCATTGCTCGAGAATCAGTGCCAGATTGTTATGCTGATCTTGGTTACAAAACAGTTTCAACCAATCCATGTGGCGAAATTCCATTGTGCCCATATGATTCATGCCGCTTATTGGCGATTAATTTGTTCTCATACGTTGATGATCCATTTACTGATAAAGCTGAATTTAACCAAGATTTATTTATTGGCCATGTTGGAAAAGCACAACGATTGATGGATGACATCATCGACTTAGAATTAGAAAAAATAGATTCAATTATAGAAAAAATTGATACTGACCCTGAAACCGAAGAAGTAAAAACAATTGAAAAAAACCTGTGGTTAAACATTAAAACCAAAGCCAATGAAGGCCGCCGTACAGGCATAGGCATCACAGCTGAAGGTGACATGCTGGCTGCATTGGGAATTCGTTATGGCAGTGTCGAGGGCAATTTATTTACCGAACAAGTACATAAAACCATCGCCATAGAAACTTACCGTGCTTCTGTTGATATGGCGAAAGAACGTGGTGCATTTAGCATCTATGACAGCAACCGCGAACAAGGCAATCCATTTATCCAACGCCTTAAGGATGCAGATCCATCGCTTTATGCTGAAATGATTAAACATGGTCGTCGCAACATCGCCTTATTAACCATCGCACCAACTGGCACTACTAGCTTAATGACCCAAACATCATCTGGCATTGAACCTGTATTTATGCCAGTTTACAAACGCCGTCGCAAAGTTAATCCTAATGACAAAGGCGCCCGAATTGATTTCGTCGATGAAGTGGGCGATTCATGGGAAGAGTATGTTGTTTTTCATCACCGTTTTAAACAATGGATGGATGTGAATGGATATGACACAGAAAAGAATTACACCCAAAAAGAATTGAATGCTCTAATCAAAAAATCTCCTTATCACAAAGCCACTTCGAACGATGTTGACTGGTTAAGTAAGGTACGCATGCAAGGTGCTGTGCAAAAATGGGTGGATCACAGTATCAGTGTGACCATCAATTTACCAGAAGATGTCAGTGAAAAATTAGTTGGCAAACTCTACATGGAAGCCTGGAAAGTAGGGTGCAAAGGTGTGACAGTTTACCGCGATGGTTCTCGATCTGGTGTTTTGATATCTAATGAAGAAAAACCCGATGAATTAGTCAACTTCCCAACCAAACGACCAGAAGTCTTAGATGCAGAAGTGGTCAGATTTCATAATAACAAAGAAAAATGGATTGCGTTTGTGGGCACTATCAATGGCAAACCATTCGAGATATTTACTGGTTTAGCCGATGATGAAGATGGAATATTCTTACCCCGGACTGTAGCAACCGGACATATCATCAAGAGTTTCATGGAAGATGGAACTTCACGATATGACTTTCAATTCACCAACAAGCGTGGCTATAAAACCACTATTGAAGGCCTTTCGCATAAATTCAACCCTGAATATTGGAACTACGCAAAATTGATTTCCAGTACTTTAAGGCACGGTATGCCGATTGAAAAAGTGGTGGAGTTGATCAATAGCTTACATTTGAACAGCGAATCCATCAACACATGGAAAAATGGCGTGACCCGAGCATTGAAAAAATACATTTTAGACGGCACAAAAGTTGGCAAGGGCACTTGTGAAAGTTGTCAATCCACTGAATTAATCTACCAAGAAGGTTGTTTGACATGCAAGAGCTGCGGCTCATCAAAATGTGGCTGATAAATGGATTTTAGTGCTATTTCAAGAGTCAAGATTACACATGCGCCAACGCCTTTAGAATTTGCTCCAAGACTATCAGATGAACTGGGTTGTCATCTCCTTATTAAACGAGATGACTGCACTGGACTTGCAGGTGGTGGTAATAAAGTCCGTAAACTTGAATACTTATTGGCCGATGCACAAAATCAGGGAGCAGATACATTAATAACCATTGGTGGTTTACAATCCAATCATGCCAGACAAACCGCAGCCATGGCTGCCAAGTTTGGACTGAATTGTGAATTGGTATTAGAAGACATTCAAGGAACACCTAAAAAAGATTATTACCACAATGGCAATGTGTTACTGGATAATTTGTTTGGTGCAAATATTCACAAATTAGATATTGGGCAAGACTGCGATATATATGCTGAAAATTTATTCAAAAAGTTAATAAGCCATAGGCGTAGGCCCTATTTAATTCCGGTTGGTGGCTCTAATGTGATTGGTAGTTATGGCTATATTCGTTGCGCCAATGAAATTTTGGAACAGATTGCATACCAAAATATAAAAATTGACCAAATAGTTTTAGCCACAGGAAGCGCAGGAACCCAAGCCGGTTTACTGGCTGGAATGATTGCTGCAAATAGTAACATACCAGTACTGGGTATTTGCGTCTCAAAATCAACACAAGAACAAGCCATTTTAGTAGAAGCTTTATTAAGAAAAATACTAGTTTCACTTGGCCTGAATCCTGATCTAGCCAAGGACAAAGTCAAATGTAATGGTAATTATGTCGGTGGTGGTTATGGCATCGTCACAGATGGCATGGTTAGTGCTGTTAAACGTTGCTCAAAGCTGGAAGGGTTACTGTTAGATCCTGTTTATTCCGGCAAAGCCATGTCTGGACTAATTGATTTATGCGATCAAGGAATCATTCCCACTGGAAGCAATCAACTGTTTATACATACTGGCGGTAGCCAGGCCCTCTCGGCATACCAAGAAGTATTTTAAAATTAAATCAAGCAATCAGTTATAATACGGTCACAACAATTAAAAGTAGTGTCTCAGCCTACAAACTTCTGGAACTAAATCATGACATTTAAAGATATCCACCACCTAGCCATTGAAAGAAAAGGTGGGGAAAAACAACTCAACAAATTACTCACACCGGTTGCATCTCAGAAACAACTATCAAAAGTAGGTGATGACCGTTTTTTAGCCATGATGTGTAAAGCCATTAATCAAGCCGGGTTTAACTGGACAGTGATTAATAATAAATGGCCACAATTTGAAGAAGCCTTTTTTAATTTTGATGTGAAAAAACTATATTTTATGCCTCCTGAACAGTGGGAAGCTTATACTAAAGATACCCGTGTTGTTCGCAATTGGACCAAAATTAAAGCGCTTATGGAAAACACAGGATTTGTCTATTATACAGCGCAAGATCATGGTAGTTTTGCCAAGTTTATAGCAGATTGGCCCTGTTCTGATCAAATCGGGCTATTGGCATATTTAAAGAAAAATGGCACAAGGCTTGGTGGCAATACAGGTCATTGGTTCTTACGTTATGTCGGCAAAGACTGTTTTACCACATCGCACGATGTCATACAGACCATTAAACAACAAGGACATGATATTAAAGACCATCCCACATCTAAAAGAGATTTAACGGTTGTACAAAATGTTTTTAACCAATGGCACGAAGAGACTGGGCTTTGCTATACACACTTAAGTAAAATTGCGGCATATTCAAGAGGAGAAAACTACGATACGGATGCCATTATTGCTCAGAATAAAAAATTTGCAGCGGTCATTTAATAGCAATCATTAAACACTTAAACTTGAGGTTTATGCAAAAACCACTTAGAAAGTAGATGCACAAACTCAGATGGAAACGGTGTTAAATTTTTCTGGCTTTCTGCTTCATTATCCTGATTATATTTTTTAATCAAGGCTTGTGCCTCGGTTTTGTCAAACCAAACACCTAAACACTTTTTACAAATATCAATTTCAATGTTCTCAATAAATGTGACATTCATATTGGTATTACAATCGGGACAAAGTAGCTTTGAATCTCCTGAATCTACATGTTTAACTGTATTATCATTGAGCTGCTTTTCAATATTGTAATGATATGCTTGAATCTTTTTCCCTGTTAAAAATATTCCACCACATTCATTACAACCATCACCAAATACTCGTTCACTAAATTTACGGTTTAATTGCTGGTTATCTCTTGGGCATCTCATGAATCTGAACCTCTCTAATTAAAATTATAGAACTCTTAATATTATTTTATCTTAAAAATAGACCATAGAGAATAGGCTATCAGTCACGATTAACAGTGATAAGATACCTAAACAGAACTGGATTCTATAGATATACAACCTTATTTCTACCTTGGCTCTTGGCTTGATATAACCGCTTGTCAGATAATTTCAACATGCCTGCTAAATCCGCGCCTTCAGGATCATTTATCGCAATACCCACACTAACAGTTATTGTCAGAGGTTGTGATTGCTTTATGATGATTTCCTCAGTTTTCGTACGTATTGTTTCAGCAAGGTTTTTTGCAACATTATCTGAATCGCAAGACATAATGATGGCAAATTCTTCACCTCCAAGTCTAAATACATATGCATTGTCAGGAACTTTATTAGTTAGTATATTTGAAAACTTTATTAAAACTTCATCACCAATAACATGTCCAAATTGGTCGTTGATCTTTTTAAAAAAATCTAAATCAAATGCTAAAAAAGCCATTTTGTTTTTTTGGATTTGAGAATCATTTAATGTTTTAGTGAATATTCTGTCTAACATTGTTCTGTTGTATAGCCCCGTTAACTTATCATAAACAGCCATCTTCCTGAGTTTGTCTTTTGCAAGTACATTTACTTGTTCGTAGGTATGAGATAAACCCCAAAACACCAGAGCTGAAAAAAATATATTGGCTATGGTTACATACTCATAGGATATATCATTAAGGTAATAGTTAGACAATAGTAAAACGGTTGCCACAGAATAAAACACAAAAGTCATAATAAAACCAAAAGTGATACCCAATAGCAAATAGGAAATCATTGGTATGGTAAACACCCAAATATATATACTGTTCGAATTACCCGTTGTAGAGAATGCAAACATCATAACTGAGAAAAACATGACAGTGTAAACTAAAGATAATTGTTGAATTTTCTTATATGAATGAATACTGAGTACATAATAATATATACAAACAGATACAAATGCTGCAAACAATTCAACACTGGCCAATAAGTTTTGGTTTCTATGGTAGTTTAAAAATGCAAATACAAACCCAGCTAACATTGTTAGTTTTAACAAAACCACCAATACTAATTTTTTATGATTATCAATTTCTCGGTTTAATATGATATGTAAAACTGCAACCTTATATAACCATTATATTTTATAGTAAATCATGGTTTTATACAAACTGTAATATCTTAGCCTAATTCAGGGTTTGATATCTCTATTAAATTAAGTAGTAATATACCAGTAGCACCATAAAAATATATGGGAAATTGTCAATTGTTTTTTATATTTCAATTGTCCTAAAAGTTAAATTGATTCTAGCGTTGGTTGGAATACTAGTTGGCGGTAAACGGTGTAACCAGTTCTTTTGAGTGGCACCTTTCATCACCAGACAACTGCCATGTTTTAATACCAATGAAACAACTTCTTTAGTGTGCTTGTTTTTGAAACTAAATTTTCTCTCTGCACCCAAGCTTAATGAACAAATTGCTGCATTGCGTTTTAAATCTTTTTCTGCATCGCTGTGCCAAGCCATGCCTTCGGTACCATTATGATATAGGTTTAACAAACATGAATTATAACTTTCATTGGTTTTTTCTTCAGCCATGGCCTTTAAGTCCAACAGTTCTTGGGTCCAAAATAATGCTTTTTTGGTTGTGTTTGAATAGGTATAGTTATATGGCTTTTCTCCATACCAAGCGACTTTTCGCTTAGTTATGGTTTCTTTGCCATTAAAAACAGCCCTGTCATTTTTCCAAGCAATTGATTCTAATAATCGGGCAAAATAAATATCGGCTTGCGCATCAGTCATCAAATTACCGTAATAATCAACCATGCCACCATTGTTGATTAGATTAATCGGTTGATTGAGTATGTTGCCAAAGATATCCATCTTAATAATAAATCAAGAGATCATTTTCCCTAAATAATTGAAAATACATATTTTACTTAAAATTGGTCTATAATACTTTCAATAACCTTCAATTCCATCAAATAAAGAGCCGTCATTTATGAAATTATATAATATTTATAGTGTGTTTATATTAATGTTAGTCCTGAGCCATTGCTCCCATGCTGTAGAATCGAAACGATTAATCCAAGGCTATGGTCAATTTAAACAGGTTAAAGAACCTGACATAAAAACACCAAAAAAACTGAAAGTGGTTTTTGATGTATATACTTCTAATGATGATGAAAGTGCAGTTAACAAAGGCCTCAATACAGTTGCAAGATTTCTTAACATGCATTTTGATGCTGGGGTCAAACCACAAAACATGCAAGTTGCGGTTGTTATACATGGAGCAGCAGGAAAAGACATACTGAATCATTCTGCCTACAATGATAGATTTCTTATCGACAACCCTAATGCAGAACTGCTTGAATCTGTCTCTTATACACATCTGACGCTGCCGACGATCTACTCTGTGTAGA
>CAJXVJ010000114.1 GCA_913061105.1 uncultured Alcanivoracaceae bacterium
TACACAGAGTAGATCGTCGGCAGCGTCAGATGTGTATAAGAGACAGCTCCATCTCCATATCGGTAATTTAATGGGTGAGCAATATCATCGAAATGTTCAATCCAACTGTCTTCTTGATTGCTATAATTATCTGTACTCATCCATCCCAGGTTTTCATTAAATCCAATATAAGGAAGTGGATAACCAAAACGTGCATAACCTGAAAAATTCCATCCTGTGTCTGACATCATGTGGGCTTCATAGGTTTGGCCAATTCCAAATGCAGGCAAATGTGGATTAATAAATAAAAATGAACCGTCTCCATCTATTTTTGATCCATTGGCAGCCCAAGAATTAGAACCAAATTCTTTTCTGTCCTCAGGATCATATTTAGGGATTTCCAATTGAGTGACTATGAGAGAACTGCCATTAATGGCTTCAAATGCAGCTGTTCTTTCATCTTCAGTGAATTTTAATCTCCCTAAAAATCCACCCAGATAATACCAACGGCGAATTAATGCCAATGAATACCAAGGTTCGACATGTTCAAGTAATCTGTGTTCAAGATTGGGGTGTTTTTCAATATAATAATTAATCCCTTCCGCATAACCATCCAATAATGCTTTCACTTCAGGTGTGGCATTTTCATAATCGCGTTTTGATAATTCATTGTTCTCAAATGAATGCACAACCCAATCAGATAAAACGGCTTCTTCACCCATGATTTCAGCTGCCCGACCAGTGCCTATGATAAACCCAAGTTCTAATTGCGCGAAATTATCTTCAGATTGAGCATATCCCATTCCAAAGGCAGTATCACCATCTGTTTTTCCATGTATATGCGGCACTCCCCATTCATCTCGATAAATGGTGACATTCTGAGAGCGGTGTATTTTAGTTTTATTTGTGGTTGTAGTTTTTTCAACAATAGTCGATTCGTTCTTTGAAGATTCTCCACAGGATACTAAGATCAATACTGAAACAAAGATTAAAAATTGGTGTATTAAACGATGCATTGTCTGACTCATTATGTTTTATTGGTACAATGACTGTATCACTTTTTTTTAACAAGTCAAATGCATACATTTAAAAACAAACTAATCCTTTGCTCAGTGAAAAGGACTTTCATATGGTACAAAATTGCTAGATAACATTTCTCCTTCTCTTTTTGCGATGACAACTCCTAAGTGTGTTTTACGGTATTTGAGAATTCTGTCTTCATGTCCTTTTATTTTAATTTGGCTACTCCATTCATTCGAATTATGCATGGTATCGGTATAACGGAACCTTAAAGAATTATCGTTTTCATCGAAGTGACTGTACCATTTGTCTTCGTGATTGCTATTATTATCTCTACTTACCCAATCGAGGTTCTCATTAAAACCAATAAAGGGCAGAGGATGACCAAAACGCACATATCCAGTTAAATTCCAGCCTTCATTAGAAACCATGTTTATTTTGTATGCTTGGCCGACACCATTAGCTGGTAGATAGGGATTAATAAACTTATCTACATACGATTTTTCAATATTTGACCAGTTTGCTGATTATGAAATTCTATTAAAAACTTTTCTAGATATAGGATAATAATTTGGTGTTACCTGCATTGAATATATTTGCGAACTGCCATTAATGGCTTCAAATGCCGCAATTCTTTCCTCATAAGTGTATCCAAGCTGACCGATGTATTCACCGATATAATACCAACGGCGAATAAGAGCCAGTGCATACCAAGGTTCTATATGCTCAAGTAATCTGCGTTCAAGATTTGGATGTGTGTCTATGTAGTAATTGATGCCATTAGCATACCCTTCTAATAACGCTTTAATTTTAGGAGATGCATTTTCATAATTACGTTTTGATAGTTCACTGTTTTCAAAAGAGTGAACCACCCAATCAGATAATATCGCTTCTTCACCCAGAATTTCTGCTGCCCGTCCAATGCTAATGATATAGGCAAATTCTAGTTCAGTAAAATTATCCTCTGCTTGTGAATAGCCTAATCCAAATGCAGTACACCATCTGTTTTACCATGAATATT
Organism: uncultured Alcanivoracaceae bacterium; assembly: GCA_913061105.1. Lineage (GTDB taxonomy): Bacteria > Pseudomonadota > Gammaproteobacteria > Xanthomonadales > Marinicellaceae > NORP309. The sequence goes on from CAJXVJ010000114.1 coordinate 2,021, forward strand.
CGGGACACCAAATTCATCACGATTGATAATGATATGCTGTGATCTGTCAAAATCAATAACCTCTTGTGTTGGTTTTTTCTTGTTGATTGCAACGTCGGCTATTGTTGATTCATCACAAGAATACAAAATTAATACTGAAATAATTATTAAAATTAGATTGGTAAAACGGTACATAGGTCAGACTCAATGTGGGTTGTCAATATTAATACTTTATCATTTTTCATCTACATGTCAAATTTGAAATTCAACAACGTAAGCATTTTACCTACAATCAAAAGGTGTTTTTCCTATAGACAACCCACATCAAATAATTACAATAGTTTGTGTGGCCAGCATCAGTCAACAGATCTTATCTGTATGCCATTGACCAGGAGCCCTTGCTAACCCTCCCATGTTTGAGCAAGGGCTTTTTAATGTCTTAAGTATATTTGCACATACAATAAATCACATAACTCCACAACAATATATTTATAAATTAATTTTGTCCTATCTCATTCAAAAGTATCGTTACTCCTAATAACTAGAACCAAAAATGTAATATTCAATCTGCATATTTTGGTTTCATTTATTAAAATAAAATACTATGGAGGACTTTATGTTCCAATCAATATCAAACAAAGCAACAAGATCGGCTTTTTTTGTCAGTCTGTTTTTTTCTGTTATAGGTCAAGCTCAAGTTTGTCGAGTCACAACTTCAGGCTCAAGTGGATTTAGTGGTTCATCATGGCAACAACCCAAAGATTTAACATCTGCATTAAATAATTCTGCCAGTTGTTCTGAAATTTGGGTAAAATCTGGGACTTACTATCCGACCATAGGCACAGACCGCAATAGCAGCTTTTTTGTTAAACCGGGTGTTAAATTATATGGCGGATTTTATGGGACTGAAACCAGTCTTACACAACGTGACTATCTATACAATAAATCTACTTTATCAGGGAATATTGGTTCTACTAGTACTTTCATTGACAACAGTTACCATGTTGTCTATTTAGATGGAAGTTCAGGAACTGGAATTTCACAATCGACCATAATAGATGGTTTTATCATCCGAGATGGTTATGCCAATACAGGTAATGGAGGTGGATTATATTGTAATGCTAATGGGCAAAATACTGCTTGTAGTCCTATATTAAGAAATTTAGAGTTTAGAGACAATATAGCTCAGCATGGTGGTGCGATATACAATAAAGGTTTTGATGGTGGTGATAATAGACCATTAATTGAAAACGTTCGTTTTATCAACAACAACACCCTAGCAGGATACGAATTCGGTGATGGAGGTGCCATTTTCAATGAAGCTGATGATGGAATAAGCAGCCCATTGCTATATAATATTGAGTTCAGTAACAACAGTGCTGAGGACAATGGCGGTGCAATGTATAGCCTTGCAAATAATGGCGGTACTAGCAGTCCACATATTTCAAATTCTACCTTTTCTGGAAACTCGGCCAACACTGGTGGTGCTTTTTCAATTGAAAGCATCAATTTTTCATCGAGTATCCCTACCGTCTTCAATAGTACATTTTATAATAATAATAGCCTTGATAGTGGTGGTGCCATGTATGTTAGACTTGCAACCATGGAAATTAATAATGTGACAATTGCTCAAAATAGTGCGACAAATTCAGGGGGTGGTCTTTATACTGGATTCAATACTATTACTATCTACAACAGTATTTTATGGGGAAACCAAGCGGCTTCAGGCGCACAATTATACAATGATAACTCACAATTCAACAATGAATACAATGTTATTGAAAATGGATGTACTGATTTTGTTAATGCAGGTTCTGGCTCATTCTCATGTGTTAATATACTGAGCGGTAATCCTCAATTAGGTTCTTTACAAAACAATCGTGGTTTTACCGAAACCATGTTGCCAGGTGTTGGTAGTTCTGCCATCGAAAGTGGTGATAATGGCCTATGCGAAGCCACTGATCAAAGGGGAATATCAAGGCCGCAAAATGGTCAGTGTGACATGGGCTCAGTAGAAGTCTTAAGTATCTGTCGGGTTACTACAAATGGATCAAGTGTGGGTAATGGTGCGGATTGGGCCAGTAATGCTATGGCATTGCAAACAGCAATAGAGACACCAAACTGTCATCAGATCTGGATAAAAACAGGTACATACAAACCTACTAATGGCAGTGATCGTAATCAAACATTTAGTATTAAACCAGGTGTAACCGTATTAGGTGGTTTTGCAGGCAATGAAACCAATCCTAACAACCGAAATATTGCCAATAATCCAGTGATTCTGTCTGGTGATATTGGTACAACAAATGATATATCCGATAACAGCTATCATGTGGTAACTTTGGATGGTACTCTTGGAACAAAAATATTAGCAAATACTTTAATTGCCGATTTAGAAATTCATAGTGGATCAAGCAGTTTAGGTGCATTTGACTTTCCAAATAACAGTGGAGCAGGTATCTATTGTAATGGATCTGGTATAGGTAGTGCCTGTAGTCCATCTTTGAGCAACATAAAATTTGTTAACAACGAAGCTTTAGGTGGCAGTGGTGGAGGCATGTTTAATAATGCCGATAATGATGGCGAAAGTAGCCCGCAAATGGTTGATGTTGTTTTTGATAATAATTCGGCAGCCAGTGGTGGTGCGATGTATAATTTTGGCAGCAATGGTGGCACCAGTAGTGCAATCGTTGTTAATGGACAATTTATAAATAATTCCGCAAGCAATAGTGGTGGGGCAGTCTATAATAATGCCATTGTTGGAAATAACCGCAGTCAATTTTACTTGTCTCAGTTTACAAATAATACTGCAAATTATGGCGGTGCTGTATATTGCAGTGGTCAATCATTTGGCATCAACACCACCAGCTTTAGCAAAGTAACTTTTGCCAGTAATCAGGCCAGCTTTGATGGAGGCGCAATTTATAGTGCTGGATGGAATGAAGGCATGAGCAAGCCAACTATTCAAGATGTGGTTTTTCAAAGCAACTTAGCCCAACGTGGAGGAGCTGTCTTGTTAAATGATTTGGCGGGCAATGGAACTGCAGAGTTGAATCGTGTTACTTTTACTCAAAATTTTGCCACTGATGGTGGTGCTTTATACAATGATGGTGAAAATGGTTTCAGTCATCCCAGATTAACCAATGTTACATTCCACAGTAATTTTGCCATAAATAACGGTGGTGCCATTTATAACAATGGCGACAATGGTGCCAGTAGTCCCAATATCACTAATGCCACATTTAGTGGCAACAGCGCTGTTAACGGTGGTGCCATTTATAGCAGTGGCAGTCCAAGTGGAGTATCAAGCCCTATTATGCGCCATTTAATTATGTGGGATAACTCAGCCAGTGGAAATGGTAACGACATTTACCATAACTTAGCCGAAAGTAACTTGTTTGACAGTATTTTAGAATTTGGCTGTCCATTTGATGGAGTTGGAAATGCCAATTGTAGTAATGTTATAGACACTAATCCGTTATTGGGACCATTAGCCAGTAATGGTGGATACAGTCAGACTTTATTGCCAGCAACTGGAAGTTCTGCTATCGATTCAGGTGATGATACTTTTTGCCCAGGTGAAGATCAAAGAGGTCAATCTCGCCCCAATGGCTCGTCATGTGATATTGGGTCAGTTGAAGTGGATACCCAAGGCCCAACTGATGTCATATTTAAAAATGGTTTTGATTAATTAATAAAATTAAAACAATGGGGCAGGTAAGTGATTAAAATGTCTGCCCCTTTATTTTATTATTGAAAACTAACTGGTTCTAATTTCATTCACCTGGGTGATACGTTTTCTGTGCTCTTTTTTCAACATCTTTTTTGTAAAAGGCCACGTCTTTGAATTCACCTGCTTGATACATATCGACTTGATCATCAAAATGTGGTGAAGAAGGATCACCACTTTGGCCTCCAGCCAATAAACTTTTTGCCACAACTTTATCACCAAACTCGATAACAGCGACAAAGCTATTTCCATTGGTGCCATAAATTCTTTTTGTGCCTTGTTCACCACGGGCATTGAATGATGCCAGTGCACCCCATCGGGCCGATGCCAAACCTATGGGAGTTGAAGGCTTGTTATCATCAAACACTTGTTTTATATCGCCATTGTTTCTTTGATAACGCATGACTTCACCCCAAGGTGTTTGCCAATTGCCAAAATCATTGTCTAATTTTGCAATAACAGATGACAGTATTTTTAATTTATCAATTTCAGATGACAATTGCGCTTGACCTTGCATTAAATTTTGAGCAAATTCTAAGTATCCCAAATATCCTTCAACAGGTTTAGCTGATGCTTTTATACCAGCTTGTAGATATTCCAATGCATAAAAATGGGCCATTGTCATGGCCACGGAATCTGATGAGACACGAAAATTCCAATTTTTGAATGTATCAATGGGCGCTTGTAATGCGTCGTCTTTCACCTTTGTACTGTCATGGGTTTGTACTAAATCAGAAACCACCCATTCTAATGCGGGCAAATATGGATCATAGGCAATTTTTATGAGTTTATCAAGGGTAAAATCAGCTTCACCAGTGAGGACTTGAACAGCATGAATACCTCGGAAGTTATCAGGTTCAGGAGCCATATATTTGGGATAATCATTGGGATTTGGGCTGTAAGCAGCAGCGGATGTAAAAGGAGTGGCATTACAATTCTGTATCCAGCCATTGGCTGGATTTAAGACTGTTACTATGTCATCCACTTCGTGTGGACCTTGCCAATCGGTCTCAGGATTACTGCCATCTACAGGTTTAGAATAATCATATTTGGGATTTCTTTTTGGAATGAAATTGCCATGATAATAAGCAATATTCCCCGATGAATCGGCATATACCGTATTATTTGATGAGTTTGTTCGTATGTCCATCATTTCTCTAAATTCATCGTGGTCTTTTAATTTGGTTCTTATGAATGATTGTTTTAAAGCGTTAATAGGGTCCCAATTAATTTTAAAAGCACGCATCTTGCCATTTTCCTTGCCAATAATGGGGCCATGATGGGTATGGTAAACTTGAAAATCTTTACCAAGGACTTTGCCATTTTCGGTATAATTTAATTTTATAGTAGATGTTTTAACAGGACGTTGCTCATCACCATACTGGTAGACCAATTGTCCATTTTTAGTAGAGACATCTTCTATAAACTCATCTTTGAAATCCGCAAGGGTCGAAGTATGCATCCAACCGGTGTTTTCATTAAAACCCTGATAGATAAAAAACTGCCCCCATGTTACAGCGCCATAGGCATTTAATCCTTCTTCACTAACCACATGCATTTCTCCTCTAAAGAAAATTGAAGTATGTGGATTAATCAATAACATGGCATTGCCAGATTGTGTTAGTTTTCCTGATATGGCAAATCCATTTGATCCAACAGGTTCTTTTAACTTAATGGGTTGATTGGCAGCCACTTTTAATGCTGCTTTGGCTTTGTCATCGCCATAAAATTCTTTGATGCTATCAAGTGGAACCGATTCAATATCACCACCGATGGAACCTTCACTAAAAAACATTGGCATCCACGGTTCAAAACGTGTTAATAGTTTGGGTTTAACCTCAGGGTGAGTGTGTAAGTAATAATTGAGGCCATCAGCAAAAGCATCACACAATTTTTGTAGCCATTTTGGTGATTGTTCATAAGCTGTTTTAGCTTCATCAACAGTCATGTAGAGGCGGGCGCGTAAATCACTGTAGATTGAGGCTTCGCCTTCAATTTCAGCCAATCTGCCAGTTGCCCAGATGTAATTGCGTTCAATGCGATTAAAATCATCTTCAGCTTGGGCATATAACATGCCAAAAACAGCTTGGGCATCTGTTTTACCATAGACATGCGGTACGCCATAATCATCTCTAATAATGGTGACTTTATTTGCTATTGATTGCAGGCGTTTAATTTCGTCTTTTGATATTGTTGCATCAACATTAAATGTTGTTATAAATATCATAAGTATGAAAATTATAATTTGATTGATTCCACGCATATTTTTATCCCGGTACTTAAAACAGAATACTAAGATACGCTATAGTTAAATTAAAATCCATTAATGCAAAAGAATAATCTTTGAAAGATGTGAATATTTCCAGTTACCTAATCATTGCTAGCCATCGCCACAACCTGAGGATATCTGCCAATGATCCGGCAACATAGGTGAGGGCACAAGCGCGGAGAATTTTCCTGACAATGGGTAACTGTTCTTGAGTGATGTATCCTTCGGATAAAATGGGCATGGCTTTATTAAAACTGGCATCAAATTCTTCAGGCAAAATGGCAACATACATTAATACTGAGGCAATCATTGTTATGATTCCAATCGCAATGGTAAGTAATGCCAAATGAGGAATTCTAAAAACCAATCCTAACAATGGGCTGGCCATTAAAAACATGACACCATAATGTTGAATTTTGTGTGCCTTGCTTAAATATTTTTCACGTAATAGACTCACAGGTTCTTTTTTATAAAACTGAATGGCATGTCCAATTTCATGAGCAGCCACAGCAACAGCGGTCAAAGATTGGCCATCAAAAGCTTCAGGGCTTAAGCTGACTATCTTGTTTTGAGGATCATAATAATCTTCGTCTTTCTTGCCTTTTTTTAGCTTAACGCCATCTAATTTAAACCGATCAATTAAATGTAAGGCCAATTCGCTTCCTGTGCCATCAAGTGAGTCTATGTGCTTTGTGTGTTTATTTAAAACATACTTTACCCATAGACTGGGTCCAAAAATTACTATGAGTATCAGAGGGATAAGAAAGATCATTAAATATATTTGTTAAAAGTTATTAGAAGGTGTTTTTGTAGTAAATTTAAAGACTAATATAGTCAGGTAATATAACCGTGTTGTCAACACCTATCAAATAGCCTTTATAAAATTCACAAGGATAATCAATTTCTGACATATAACAGTGGCCTTTTCCATGGGCTTTGTGGTTTTTAATTTCGCCTTCGTACTTAATATAATTATTTAAATTTACGGTGTTATTTTTAATATTCTGTTTTATTGCTCTCTCGGCCTGATACTCTTCCCTTGTTAATTCTTCTGATCTTCTAAAATAAACTTGGCCTTGACCCGCAAATATCCCATCTTTAAACAATCCATTATAATTGACAAAATAGCCAAATTCTTTTTGATTGATTTCATGTCCTTTTCCATCTAGCAAACCATTTTTATAATGACCTGAAGTTTCGAAATTTTCATCATATGCTATCTCAGACCCCAAACCATTTAACAATCCATTTTTAAATTTTCCAGAAAGTTTATGCAAAACTTTGTTTTTATTATTCATAAATATATATTCACCCAAACCTTCTGCAGCGTTATTCTTGTAGCCACCTCTATAACTGGTTTTATTGTCCCATTGTATATTTGCAAACGTATTGCCATCTTTGTCCTTAGAAATTTCTTTCTTAATCATAAATCCAGGAATAAAAATAGATTTAGTCTGTGCATTTTTTAGTGAATTGCTTACTAACTTTATTGCATTATTATCACATTTTACATCACTATTTAAGTGATTTAACAATTGAGTAAAAGCATAATTTCCAGAGATATTATTGGCATACAGCAAGATTGAATTGTTTTCAATGTAATTTGTTTTTTCAATCGTTCGATTAAAGTAGTCTGGTACAACATCGAAAAATAAACTGACTAATTCGTTGACTGAAACAGAACTCATATTAAAGCTTACCTTGTATGAATCTCCCAAGATGTCATGGATTTGTTTGTAAGCATTGGTTAATTCTTGTTTTGTGACAGTGTTGTTTTTAAGCATTTCTTTTTGCAATTGAATCGTTAACGCTTGAGATTTGTTGAGAATTGATTTTAAATTTTCACAGGAAATGCCATTGTTGAAAATTTCATCTTCATTATATTCTTCGTCGTAATATTTTTTCTCTTCTTGTAATTCATAGTTTTTGATGGCTTGATCAATAGAAATTTGATCTTTATTTTTGTCGTATGTTAACCATGTGTCCTCTAAAAGACCTCTTTTAGGGAAAAATTTATCATTTGATAATATATAAATTAAAGAATCATATGAGTATTTGATAAAATCTTTATATTCCGATCGTGAAAAATGTATTATTAAAGCTTTTTCAGGATGGAAATTGAAGTATTCCCCTCTAGAGTAGTAGCCTGCTAATTCAAAATATAGAGTATTTAAATAAATTTGAGTTTGTGATCCTTTGAAACTAAATCCGTACCTGTTATATAAATACTCATGTAATTCAAGTCTGATTTTTGTTATATCAGGTATATCATACATATCTGACACAAGTGATATTTGTTCATGAACCAGATATTTATAATCTTTAGAATTAACTATTTTAATGCGTGTTTCATAGTCTTTTATTATTTGTTTTTGTTGAATAGTTAGTTTGGAATCTAAATTGGCAAAAGTCGTAATAGGTTCATTGTTTTGCCCAAATGAATGGAAAGATATTGTTATTAATATTAAGAATAGTTTACTTTGATTTTTCATGATGATTTTTATTTGGCTGTATTATTTCTAAAATATATGTTCCTTATTTTAACATATAAAGATGCCTAATTTATTCATGTAATATTATAACGGATTGTAGGACTTAATCTGAGTAATGCAGATTATGTAACTTTACAATAGGTGCTACATTGGAAGGATTTATGTATAAATATTAACTTAAGCTACATTACCATCAAAAATCTGTTTTCTCAATTGTTTGATTTTACCTAATGTTTTAAAGTACTGAGTTGATGATGCGCTTTTGGTGAAACTGTAGGATACCAATAATCTTTGCAGGTGTTTTATCCTGCTATTGATGTCTGTATTAACCGCTGAGTTTCTTTCTTTTATGCGTCTTGTAATTGATGCTGTATGTGCCATGTTCCCACCATAATTATTAAGTATGGATCTATCATAAGAATATGGCTTATTAGAATATATAGACAATTTCCTAAATAATTGTAGGAAATTTCATACAGAAGGTCAGTTAACCTGTCTCTTATACACATCTGACGCTGCCGACGATCTACTCTGTG
>CAJXVJ010000115.1 GCA_913061105.1 uncultured Alcanivoracaceae bacterium
TTTTTTCAAGCAGAAGACGGCATACGAGATTTCTGCCTGTCTCGTGGGCTAGGAGATGTGTATAAGAGACAGAGATAATGGTGGGATTTTATAAATATTCACTCCTATTTCACAAGTATTATTAATAAAAACAAGAATTTAATAAAAAATACAAATAATAGCTTAAAAAAACCTTGATTGGCTTCTAAATTATTGACTAGTGTTGACATAAATGTGAAAATGCGCGGCTTAAAAAATTAAACACCCTATATTGGAGAACCAAATTGGCAAATTCATCATCTGCAAAAAAACGCGTAAGACAGTCAGCTAAAAGACGCTTACACAACATGGGAATTCGTTCTGAAGCACGAACTCACATTAAAAATGTATTAAAAGCCATTGAAGCTGGCGACAAAAAACAAGCAACGGAACTATACAACAAAATGATTCCTATTGTTGACAAAGTGGCGAACAAAGGCATTTTTCATAAAAACAAGATTGCCAGACATAAAAGTCGCTTAAACAACAAAATTAAAGCAATGGCTTAATCATTAATCTATAATACCAATTCTAGATATTCAATTTAGAATTGGTATTTATTATTTGATACTGGCCGCTTTAATAAAGCAATTCCTCATTAAGCCAACAGATAAAAGGCAACTTTCAAGGTGCTAATATTTGTCAATTCAATATATCACTAACATTTATATTGCTTTTTTCTAACGAAACTCCTATCGATGGAAACATTAATTTAGACGACATTCAGTTATTTCGAAAATTTTGTTTCACTGATCCTTAAAACCATGTTACAATCGGTGCATTATTGGTATTTTGCATTGAATAATCATTTATATATAAAAACATGAACCTGTTCACAGTTAAAAACCAAAATACATAATATAATCCGAATTAATTATTAAATTACTGTTTGAATAGAAATGATAGATAAAGATAAAATACAAGTTAGTCAATTACGAGTAGGCATGTACATATGCAAACTTGATAGACCGTGGCTTGACACACCATTTCCTTTTCAAGGCTTTTATTTACGTACAAGTCATGAGATAAATGAAGTCAAAAGCTTTTGTGAGTTTGTCTATATCGATTGTGATAAAGGTTCAGAACCATACAAAGAATCAGAAATAAGCAAACCATCACCACTTCTTGTAAAGCAAAGCAAAAATAAATCAAGTCATGTAAATGAAACAGATTTAAAAGAAGTCACAATACAAATTGGCAAATACGAAAAACAAACAAAACCATTTAAGAAAGAAATCAATAACGCAAAAGCCTTATTTTCAGATTTAGCCCACTCAGTTGAACAAATTAGTTTCAACATACGAGTTGGCAAAAGAATTGATGTATCTAAAACAAAGTTATTAACAAGATCAGTTGTAAAAAGTGTTATAAGCAATCCAAATACTATGATTTGGTTGAGCCGTTTAAAAGACAAAGGCGATTATACTTACAACCATTCATTAAGATCTAGCGTATTGGCCACTGTATTTGGTAGATATCTTGGACTTTCAGAAGACGAATTAATCTCATTGGCCTCAGGTGTATTACTTGCAGACATTGGTAAAACCAAAATAAAAAGATCTTTGTTAAACAGCAAAGAAAAACTTTCTAGCTCTGATAAGATTTTAGTAAGAAGTCATGTAGAACTGGGTGTAGAAATGTTAGCAACAGAGCATGATATAGATCACAGTACTCTTGTTATCGTAGAAACTCACCATGAAAGATTTAATGGCTCTGGTTATCCTTATGGATTAGTTGGTACAGAAATTCCATTTTTCGGTCAAATTGCTGGTTTAGTTGATGTTTTTGATGCCATAACAAATAAAAAATCTTATGGAAAGCATTTAACGCCTGCTCAAGCAATGGATTGGTTACACAGCCAAAAAGACAAATTGTTTTCTGGTAAATTAATCGAAGATTTTGTTCAAGCCATAGGTTTGTATCCTCCTGGAACAATTGTTGAATTAACAGATGATTCTATTGGTCTAGTTGTTTCACACAACCCAGAAAAAAGATTAAGACCAGAAGTATTTTTATTAAAAGACAATAAAAATGAGAATATAGACTCATCAAAAACCATAGATTTATCTAAACGTGCATTTTTATCTAAAATAGATAGACCAATGGTTAAAAAGGCATTATTGCCTGAAAGTTTAAATCTAACAGGTACAAAATTATCTCAAGCCATTCAAAATAATAGCAAAGTAAGAAAAGCATTATTTGGATAAATGAGACCATCTTAAACTAAATTAAAAAAGCCTTTTCATAAGGCTTTTTTTATACCTGAAATAAACCCATCCCTCTTCCAAGCATTAATGTTGATTGTTATAATAACAGAAATTATTATTAAGGCTTATTCATGAAAAACTATCTGGAATTACTCGACTTACTACTCAATGAAGGAACTACAAAAACAGATAGAACAGGTACTGGAACAAAAAGTTTGTTTGGGCACCAAATGAGATTCGATTTAAATAAAGGATTCCCTTTAGTGACAACTAAAAAAACACACCTTAAATCTATAATACATGAGTTATTGTGGTTTATCTCAGGTGACACCAATATCAAATATTTAACAGAAAATGGAGTAAGAATCTGGAATGAGTGGGCCGATAAAGATGGCAATTTAGGTCCGGTTTACGGTTCTCAATGGAGATCTTGGCCAACAGCTTCTGGCAAACACATTGATCAGATTCAAAATGTAATTAATCAAATTAAAAACACTCCAGACTCTAGAAGAATGATTGTAAGTGCATGGAATGTTAGCGAAATCGAGAACATGGCATTACCCCCTTGCCATTGCTTTTTCCAATTTTATGTTGCAGATAATAAACTTTCATGTCAGTTATATCAACGCAGCGCTGACGTATTTTTAGGCGTTCCATTTAACATTGCATCCTATGCACTTTTCACCATGATGATGGCTCAAGTATGTGATTTGGAATACGGAGATTTTGTTCATACATTAGGTGATGCACATTTGTATTCAAACCACGTCGAACAAGCCAAATTACAATTATCAAGATCAACATTTCCATTGCCAACAATGAAGATCAATCCAGATATTAGAAGTATATTTGACTTTAAATATGAAGATTTTGAATTAATCAACTACGAATCACACCCACATATAAAGGGTAAAGTGGCAGTTTAAACAAATGATAAAACACAAAAATCTAACCTTCATACTAGCCATGGATGAGAATAATTTGATTGGCAGTGACAATGATTTGCCTTGGAAATTACCTGCAGATTTAAAATATTTCAAAAATAAAACTTTAAATATGCCCATATTAATGGGCAGAAAAACCTGTGAATCATTGCCATTTTGTTTGCCCAAAAGAAGAAATATAGTATTAACAAGTAACATTAGCTTTTCCAGAAAAGGTTTTGAAATTATACATAAACTTGATTGCGTTAATGACATTGATGAAGAAGTCATGGTTATAGGTGGCGCTATGATTTATAAATTATTAATGCCCTATACATCAAGAATTTTAATCACAAGAATTCATCATGAGTTTGATGGCGACACTTATTTCGATTGGAACCCAAATGACTGGCAACTTGTATCAGAAGTAAAACACAAATCTGATGAAACAAATCAATATGATTACAGCTTTTTAGAATACATCCCTAAAGTTTAAGTACTTTTTAAAACTATTATAATTTTGTTGCTTAAAATTTCATATACTCTTAACAAACAATTCAATTTCATTCATCATTTTAGCTAAATCATGTGCCCAAATATTATTGTGATCAGCTCCAATAATTAAGTGCCGTTTTTTTGCTCCATTATGTTGATTATATAGTTTTTCACTGTGCCATGGTTTAATTATTTTATCGTCACTGCCATGTAAAATAAATAACGGCGTTTGCATGTCTGACATTTTTGATAAATTATTAAATTTATCAAACGGTGTTAAAGCAATGTTCGTCATTACTCTGTATGCAGAGGTAAAAGGACTCACTAAAATCAATGCCTTACTTTTATTGTTTAACGCCAATTCAGTTGCCACTCCAGTACCGATTGAACGCCCCAAAATCAATAATTGATCCTCTTTATACCCAAGATCAAGGGCTTCATCATAAAGCAGCTGTGAATCGTTATAAGCATTGTTCTCCGTTGCCAAACCTTGAGACAATCCATAGCCTCTGTAGTCCATTGCTAACACTGAATACCCTTGATCATTGAACTTTTTAGCCGATTCATCTAGGTGCCCCAAATCCAAATAGTTGCCATGGAAATAGATAATTAAGTATTTTTCATTTTCGGCTTTCCAAAATTTAGTCGCAATATTTAAACCACCATTGGTTTTAATGAATTTTAAGTTTTTTAGATTTTTATCATAACTGGTTTGATTGTATGGAAACATCATGCCATCAGAAACAAAGTGTACAAAAACATTCATAATGACATAGATTAATATTAAAGATGTAATCAATCTTTTCCAGCTAAATCTTCCAAGTATGTTTTTTTTAATGCCCATATTATCTGTAATTTTTAATTTGGGTAATAGACAAGATTATTTAAGGTTTTGTTCAAAACTAATAATGTCTTCGGGTGTATCTATTCCATGAGGCATGGGTTCTTTAGCCAGCTCAGCGACAATCTTATGTCCGTGTGACATGGCACGCAGTTGTTCTAATGATTCGGTTTTTTCTAAATCTGAGGGTTGTAAATTTGAAAAACTCTTTAAAAAACCAGCCCGATAGGCATACAAACCAATGTGGTGTTTGTATGTAATATTTTCATCTAATATGTTATTTTCAAAACTATTCCTTGAATAAGGAATCGCAGAACGTGAAAAATACAGGGCATATCCGTTACTGTCAGTCACTAACTTGACATGGTTGGGATTGATAAGGTCTTTGAAATTGTTTATTGGTTGATATAAAGTAGCAATAGAGGCTTTTGCATTGTTTTTTAAAGCATTGATAAGCTGATTAATATTATCCTTGGGTGTCAACGGCTCATCGCCTTGATAATTCACCACAATGGTATCATCAGACCATGACATCCTATTTGCTACCTCAGCCAATCTATCTGTGCCTGATTGGTGATTTTTATTTGTCATAATCACTTTATATCCAGCTTTCTCAACCAGCTCTTTAATGCGGTTATCATCAGTAGCTACCAACATTTGCTTGGCATTGAGTTTCTCAGCAGATTCTAATGCCCAAAGTATCAACGGTTTTCCAGCAATCTCAATTAATGGTTTACCTGGCAAGCGACTGGATTGGTATCTTGCTGGAATACAAATGACAACATCACTACTCATTTATTAATTGCCCCCATTAATAGTTTCATCAACTTTTCTTCAGTCTGTTTTTTTACCACTAATTTAAGCACAACAACCCAAACATTATCCAGTTTCATACCAAGACATTTAACAGCGTCTTTTTCTGTTATAAAAATAGGATCGTCGTTTTCAAATTGAAAGTGTTCTTCAGTTAACACCTCATGATCATTTAAAGGGTTTTTAACAACAGCTAAACCATTGTTTGAGAGCATATTAAAGAAACTATCTGGGTGTGCAATACCAGCTAAGGCATTAATGTGTTGGTTTCTAAATGACTCAATAGATTTTTGATTTTTGGTATCTCCTAATGCATAAACCATTAATGGTTCATACTCAAAATAATCAGCATCTTGCATCTTACCTTTATAAATTACCATGTCTACATTATTTAACCGCGACTTTTTTTCTCTTAAGGGACCTGCAGGTAGCATTTTTTCATTACCTAATCCAAATTTTGCATCAATTAATACAATTTCAATATCGCGATCCAAAGCATAATGCTGTAAGCCATCATCAGCAATGATGATATCAACACGGTAGTCTAACAGTAGTTTCTTTGCTGCTTTCACTCTGTTCTTGCCTACAAATACAGGAGCATTGGTGTGTTTAGCAATAAGTAAGGCTTCATCGCCACTGGCTTTAGAGGATGTCTGAGGAATAACCAACAAAGGTTCATGTTCCCTTTTACCTCCATAACCTCTTGAAACCACCCCAACTTTAACACCTTGTGCTTGAAGTTTATTAACAATCCAGATAACCATTGGTGTTTTACCGACTCCACCCACAGAAATATTACCAACTACAACAACAGGACATTTAATTTTCTTTGTTTTTAAAACACCAAAACCATACATTTTTTTTCTTAATTCACTTAATGATGAAAAGATGCCAGACAAAGCTTTATAGGTTATTGGAACATTTCTGCCCTTATACCAAATTTTGTTTAATTTCTTCTGATTTAAAAATGACATGGATTATTGCGATGCCGCCTGGATTTGATGTAAGTTTGCATAGATTCCATTGTGTGTTAACAATTGCTGATGATTGCCCATTTCCGCTATTTTTCCTCCTGACATTACCACCACATTATCGGCTTTTTCAATGGTTGATAAACGGTGTGCAATAACCAAAGTTGTTCTTCCAACCATGACTCTTTCTAGCGCTGCTTGTATTAATTTCTCAGATTCTGAATCCAATGCAGATGTTGCCTCATCTAAGATCAACAACGGAGCATCCTTTAATATGGCTCTGGCAATCGCAATTCTTTGCCTTTGCCCACCTGACAAACGTGTGCCATTTTCACCTAGCATGGTGTCAAAACCATCTGGCAATTGTTCAATAAATTCTAGGGCATTGGCTTGCTGTGCTGCTTTCTTAATTTCATCTAAATTTGCATTACTATTGGCACCATAGGCAATATTATTAGCAACAGTGTCATTAAAAAGCACAACACTTTGATCAACGAAAGCAATGTGGTCACGGATACTATCTAATGTATAATCGTTTATATCATGTCCATTAATTAAAAGCTTTCCTGATGTATGGGAATAAAAACGTGGTACCAAGTTGACCAATGTACTTTTACCACCACCGGATTGTCCTACAAACGCAACCGATTCACCTTGAGTAATTTCTAAATTTAAGTTTGATAATGCTTGGGTTCCATCCTCGTATGAAAAACTTAAATCTTTAAATGAAATAGATATTTCTTTAGCGGACAGAGTTTTCTTACCCCTGTCTTCTTCTGATTCTTGATCTAATATGTAAAATACGCTGTCTGCTGCGGCTAAAGTCTTCTGAATGGTTGAACTAGAATCAGCTAAGCGCTTCAATGGCGGTAACATCGCCATCATGGCACCAATAAATGACATAAATTTTCCGCCAGTCCAAGCTGTAATAGATCCTGGAACAGTTGCAAAATAAATAATTATTGCCAAAGCACAAGCCGTTAAGATTTGAACAGTACTAGAAGACAATGCTCTGGTCGCAACTACTTTCATATTCAGGCTTCTGTTTTTATTGTTCACCTTAAAAAACCGATTGGCTTCTTCTTCTTGAGCAGAAAACACCCGTACTACTTTCTGGCCTTTGACAACTTCTTCTACTATTTCGCTCACTCCACTCATAGAGTTTTGTATGCCATGGCTGATTTTTCGAAAACGTTTATTAACAAACGAAATAATCATACCCACCAATGGCAATAGAATAAAGACCACCAAAGTTAAATTAACACTTTGGTACAACATCACTGATAACAGAGCAATAATCGTTAACACATCTCTAACAATAACAATCACTGCAGTTGATACACCCATCGCCATCATTTCTATATCGAATGTCATGCGTGAGATCAGTCCAGCTGAAGTCTCTTTATCAAAAAATGACGTGGGTAATTTTAAATATTTAGCAAAAACCAATTGCCTCAAATCAGTAATCACCTTTCTACCAACCCAATTCAAACCATAGGTAGCCAAGTAATTTCCCAAACCACGAAGAGTGAACATGCCAATAATAACCCATGGCAATATTTTAATAATTGTCTGATCATGTTTATCAAATACATCATCAATCATGTATTCAAACATTAACATAAATGAACCTTGAACAGCAGCATCTAACATCACACCAAAAACAGCGACAAACATGACCAGGTTATAAGGTTTGGCATATTGCCAAATTCGACCAAAAGAGGTTTTTTTGTGTTCTGAAGATGCCATAAATTACTTGCTTGGCGTGGTCGCAATCGAAACGCTTGTAAACCCCATATCTGCCAATACGTCCATCACTGTTACTACGTGCTTATGAGCGGCGTTTTCATCAGCTCGGATTACAACAGCAGGTTTTTCTTTGTCTTTAATCATGCGATTCAAACTTGAGACTATACTTTCATATTTTGAATTGACCAATTCATTGTTATTTAGGTAAATACTGCCTTTTTGATTAATTGATATGACCAATTGTTCAGTTGCAGATGTACTTACTTTTTCTGTGGCTTCAGGTAATTCTATTTTTAATTTCGCTTGTTTTTCAAATGTTGTGGTCACCATGAAAAAAATTAACAATAAAAAAACCACATCAATTAATGATGTCATATTAAGTTTTGGGCCAGGATTATTTTCGTCAGTAAATTTCATCTACTTACTTCTTATTGTTATGAATTGAGTCAATTAAATCCATGACTTGTTTTTCAATAATGATGGTTTGATCAATAATCTTGGTTTTAAAATGGCGGTGAAATAACATGGCAGGTATTGCCACTACGAGACCAGCTGCAGTTGTAATGAGGGCTTGTGAAATGCCCGATGCCAAATGTGCAGCATCTCCAACTCCATTTGCATTAATGGCTGCGAATACTTTAATCATACCGATAACTGTACCCAACAAACCTAACAATGGAGAAACTTCAGCAATAACAGATAGCCAGTTTAATGGCTTTTCCATTTTATGTACTGCATGTCGTCCAGCATCTTCAACTGTTTCAACGATGGCTTCCCTAGGCAAGTCTCTATTTTTTAAGGCAGAACCCATGACATATCCCAATGGAGAGTTCTCTTCAAGTTTAGCTATGTGACTTGCATCAAGGTGTTTTGATTTAGACCATTTTATTACTTGATCTTTTAATTCAGTAGGGATAACTTCTTTATCACGTAATGACCAAAATCGCTCACCTACTATCATCATCGCTAGTGTCATTAACACTAAGATAAATATCATAACTACACCGCCAGAACTGACTATTTCGAGCATTCAATTATTCTCCAAGGAAACTTTAACTTGATATTATAATAATAATTGTTTTGTTTGTGTTAATTAGTTGTTCTTTTTCATGTTTTTTCTGGTTTTTAAAATACAACCAAGATTGATATCCGGCTACATCTTAAATATTATAGGATAAAATATAGCGGTGATTTATTGTCATGATATAATTCGCAAAATGACAATTATCAAAAACACAATAAATACCGAATCTCCTGAGTTTGACGAAAACTACCATTTTATGCACGGATTGGTAGATGAATTTAGGGAGCATACACAGAAAATTTCACTGGGTGGCTCACAAAAATCCAGAGACAGACATGAATCCCGTGGAAAACTTTTGGTGCGCGATAGAATTCACACACTGATTGACAAAGGCAGCCCATTTCTAGAACTATCAGCTCTTGCAGCCAATGGAATGTACAATGATGATGCACCAGCAGCAGGTGTTGTTACAGGAATAGGTGTTGTTCATGGTCAAAATGTCATGATTGTGGCCAATGATGCCACTGTAAAAGGGGGTACCTACTTTCCTTTAACCGTTAAAAAGCATTTAAGGGCGCAAGAAATTGCATTAGAAAACCACCTGCCCTGTATTTATTTGGTTGATTCAGGTGGGGCTTTTTTACCATTACAAGACGAAGTATTCCCAGACAAAGAACATTTTGGACGTATCTTTTATAACCAAGCCCAATTATCAAGTAAAAACATTCCTCAAATTGCCGTTGTGATGGGCTCATGCACAGCAGGTGGTGCTTATGTACCAGCGATGTGTGATGAAGCCGTCATTGTCAAAGAGCAAGGAACCATCTTTTTAGGTGGGCCACCTCTCGTAAAAGCAGCCACAGGTGAAATTGTTGATGCAGAAACACTTGGTGGAGCTGAAGTTCACAGTTCAATTTCAGGTGTCACCGATCATTTTGCAGAAAACGATGATCATGCCCTAGAAATCACCCGAGATATTGCTAAATTCTTCAACAGAGATAAACACAATTGGTTAAAAAAACAACCAAGCCAAGATCCCATATACAATGAAAAAGAACTATACGGAATAGTACCACAGAGCACACGTATACCTTATGACATAAGACAGATTATTGCCAGAATTGTTGATGGCTCAGATTTTCAAGAGTTCAAACAAAAATATGGCACAACATTGATTTGTGGATTTGCCCACATACACGGAAACCCTGTTGGGATAATTGCCAACAATGGCATATTATTCTCAGAATCAGCACTAAAAGGCGCTCATTTTATAGAACTGTGTTGTCAGCGAGACATTCCGTTGGTGTTTTTACAAAACATCACTGGGTTTATGGTGGGCAAAGAATATGAACAAAATGGCATTGCAAAAAATGGAGCAAAAATGGTTACTGCTGTGGCTTGTGCATCCGTACCAAAATACACTGTTATCATTGGTGGGTCATTTGGTGCAGGAAATTACGCCATGAATGGCAGAGCCTATGGCGGACGTTTTTTATGGATGTGGCCAAACGCCAGAATCTCTGTAATGGGAGGTGAACAAGCAGCATCAGTTCTGACAACCATAAAACAAGATGGCATGGACAAACGCGGTCTTGATTGGGACGATAAAGAAAAACAAGCAGAGTATGACTCAATCAAACAACTTTATGAAGATCAAGGCTCACCCTATTACTCAACCGCTCGCTTATGGGATGATGGTATAATCAACCCAATAGATACGAGAAAAATATTAGGAATGGCCATAGAAGCTGGATTAAATGCACCAGCAAAAGACACTAAATATGGCGTCTTCAGAATGTAACGCATAAACTACTTCAGATAACATCACAATTACAATACAAAATCATTATGAAAAATATCTCTATGTACAAAACCATAAAAGTCGACA
>CAJXVJ010000116.1 GCA_913061105.1 uncultured Alcanivoracaceae bacterium
AGATTTCTGCCTGTCTCGTGGGCTCGGAGATGTGTATAAGAGACAGGTTTATTTGTGGTTGAGCAAGGTGGAGCGATTAAAATAGTTCAAAATGGCATACACTTACCTACACCATTTTTAGATATCAATTCTTTGACAGCATCTGGAGGAGAAAGCGGTTTATTGGGTCTTGCTTTTCACCCAA
The DNA here is from genome assembly GCA_913061105.1 of uncultured Alcanivoracaceae bacterium. GTDB lineage: Bacteria > Pseudomonadota > Gammaproteobacteria > Xanthomonadales > Marinicellaceae > NORP309. The sequence continues at coordinate 185 of CAJXVJ010000116.1, forward strand.
ATTATGCAAGCAATGGTTATTTCTACATCAACTATACAGACCTCAATGGCGACACCGTGATCGATCGCTTTTCTGTATCAGCCAATTCTAATATTGCTGATTTTTCATCAAGGCATCAAATATTAAATTTTGATCAACCCTATGGCAATCATAATGGAGGTGATTTACATTTTGGGCCACAACAAGAAGGGTATTTATACATCAGTTCAGGTGATGGGGGAGAGGCTGGTGAGGCACAAAATTTAAACAGCTTATTGGGAAATATTTTACGAATCGAAGTTGGGGCTGATGGCCAAGCAGATGATTTTATCAATGATACAGAAAGAAATTATGCCATTCCACCTGGTAATCCATATGTTGGCACTTCTGGAGCAGATGAAATATGGGTATCTGGTTTAAGGAATCCATGGCGGTTTTCCTTGGATAGACTTAACGGAGATTTATATATCGGAGATGTTGGTGAAGATTTATTCGAAGAGTTTAACTACCAACCATCAACCAGCATGGGTGGAGAAAACTTTGGTTGGCCATGCTATGAAGGCAGCAGTGTCTTTTCATCCGGTGGTTGCGGTAGCATAGACCAATACGAATTCCCTTTTTCATCACTGGCCCATGATCTTCCTGATACCAATTATTGTACAGCGGTTGGTGGATTTGTTTACAGAGGGCCAACTTATGCAGCATTAAACGGTTGGTATTTTCATACTGATTGGTGTGATGGTGAATTTTTTGTCAGTCGTCGATTAAAAAATGGCGATTGGGAAACCCACAGTCTAGGAACATTAGTTGGAGGTTTTGCAGTGACTGGTTTTGGTGAAAGTGAAACCGGAGAATTGTATCTTGTCGCATGGAGTGGATTATTCCAAATTGTTGGGGAAGATGAGATTTTCTTAAATGGTTTTGAAGCAAATTAATTAAAGGTCATATTATGAATAAATTAAAAGAACTTGGTGTCACTGTCTGTGAACATATTGTAGCCAATATAAGACCGATTAAATTGGTTGTGCACAATCATGACAATACTTGGGAATGTATGTGTGGGGAAATTGATCACCATGATTTTATCGATTCAAAAGTAATTGGTTTAAACCACTTAATCGAATTTGATAATTCAATATTACCTATAAAACAACTTCCAGTTGGTTGTGTGGCTGAAAGAAAGGCCAAAAATGCCCAATGGAAATATTACATCATTGAAGAATAATTCTGCTCCAAAATAATAAAATTTAAACAAAAACAACAAGTGAATAATAATAATGAAAATAATTTTAATAACCCTACTCATTCTCACCCTACCACAATCTATAAATGCACAAATCCCGGCGGTTCCTGCCGCTTTTCCCAATAATGCCTGTACACCTGGTCAGTTGCTTTATCGACAAGAGGGTTTGGGTAGAATAACAAATATTGCCTATCATAATGGCCATATTTATACCAATAATGTCGCTGGTAATGCTGCCAGAGAATTTCTTTTTGCCAATACAAATGATGTCAGCAGTTTCTACATAAATGCTGATACTAATATTCCATCCGTTACAAGTCAAGGCAATCATGGACACTATAAAATTGGCGATATTATTGCCAGTCATTGGCACCCTTCTTATCAGAGAACTGGAGTCGGGGTAAATTTACAAGACCCTCCTGACCCTGTAGATTGGGTTAATTATTTAGACCAACAAGCCGCTCCAGATAGTGGCTCTATCAGAATATTCTACCCTTGGTCTGTCCCTTTTAATTGGTTACAATACGGTCCAACACCTGCAACTGCAAGGCTTTATCGGGCTGATCAATTATTGGCTGAATGGGAACCACTAGGTGAACATGGCATTGCTGGAAATTCGATATTATTAGGAAACATCTTGTTTATCACTTCAGATGCAACAATGCGTGGTGTAGCTGCGTATGATATTTCACCTGTTTTTAACAATCCACCCGAAGACCCTATTTTGGTTGATCGACTGAATGGACTAATTGGTGGTTACTTAGGTGCAATCTGGCAAGATTATATCGTTTTGGCTGGTGGTTCTGATCGCGATATATTACAAATCATTGACATTAGTGATGTGACTAATATGCGTTTAATTAAAACTTTTGACCTTGCTGGAGACGAAGCACTAAACGCTGGAACCAATGTACCTTATGTCCAAACTCAAGATGAATTTGTTTTCACTCGTAGACATAAGATCAATATGGAAACCCTCGAATTGGTGCATGAATTTGATGAAGTTGGAGATAACAGGCCTTCTGGAAGTGTGTCTGGACAAATTGATATGAGCCAATATTTATTGCCTCTTGGAAACTTGTTAATATCTGGTGGTTATTCGTTTGAAGGCAGAGATGCTATCGGTGTGTGGTGTCATGATGCCAGTCCCGATACTCTTGGTCCATATGTTGGTTATCATATTCCTCAAGATGGGCAAAGTAATTTTCCTGTAGGAGCACCAATCAGTTTGGTTATCGCAGAGGAATTAGAATCATTCACCATTGTTAGCGGAGAGTCACTCATTGTCAGGCCGGTTGGTGGGCAACCGTTAGATATTTGGCATTCTTTTTCTCATGATGGTGTCTTAACCATTACTCCAAAACAGTATTTTACTGAAGACACCACTTATGAAGTGATTATTCCTCAAGGTGGCATTAAAGATGCGGCCGGTAATGGGATTGAAGGCTATTCTTTTAGTTTTTCAACAGGGAGTAAGGTAAGCGGAACGAATGCAGCACCTGTTATTAATTCTTTCACAAGTAGTTCAAGCCCAAATCAACCCAATAATGTCATTACATTTTCAGTTTCGGCAATTGATGATGAATCTGATCCCATAGAATATAGATTCGTACTTGGTGATGGGACACCAATAACAACATGGTCAAGCACGCCAAATATTGCACACACTTACACTGAAGAAGGGCATTTTAATGTTAAAGTCCAAGTCAGAGACAATAAACCTGATGGCACTTCTTCAATTATTACTCAAACATTGATTCAATCCATTATTAATCCAATTGTTCAGACACAGCCACAAAGTAGCTCCATGATGGCATTAAACAGTTCAACCAATCAATTGTGGGTAGTCAACCCTGATAATAACAGTTTATCTAATATCAATACATTAACTAACCAGTTAATTAATGAACATGACCTTAACCAAATACTGGGACATTCTAATTCATTACACCCGACTTCCTTGGCTATTGATAATAACAATAATATTTGGATCACACTAAGAGATATCCACCTTATTGCTATCTTGGATTCACAGGGTCAATTAATTAACACGATTGATACAGGCTATGGCAGCAGGCCACAATCTATTATCACAGATTCATCTGGTAATAACATGTTTGTAGCATTGGGTAGTCGTGGACAAAATCAACCGAATAATGGCAGTATTGTTAAGTTTAACACAGTCTCTCAGCTTGAAATTGACAGAATAGAAATTGGACCTTTGCCTCGTGCAATGGCACTCACAGGTGATAACAACCACCTTTATGTGGCTGAGTTTTTAGCCAGAGAAAATCATGCGGTTATTTGGGACATAGATGCAAATAATATGAGTGTTAATACACAAATTAAGCTCAATCGAGACAGAGGACTTAATGGCATTGATTCTGGCGGTAGTGATGGTCCAGGAGTACCCAATTATATTTCTGATTTAACCATTAGTCCTGATCATAATTGGTTGTGGTATTCTGGGATAAAAGCAGATACGTTTAGAGGATTGTTTTTTCAACAAGAAACAGACTTAAATCTGGCGGCTTCACATGACACAACAATAAGATCAGTATTGGGCAGAATTGATTTAACAAATAATCCACCATCGGAACCTGAATTTCAAGGTTTTAATGGCACTCCATCACGCATTGATGTAGATAATTCTGATTCTCCCTCATCAATCACATTTAATGAAACTGGAGACTATGTATTTGTCACTTTGCAAGGCAATGACACTTTGGCTGCTTTTGATGATTTAGCAGTGAGAAATAACGTGGCACAGAGTACCGTATTCAGGTCATCCACAGAATCAGCACCTCAAGCCAGTATTTATGATGTAAATAGCAATAAAATCTGGGTGAAAAACTTTCTATCAAGAAGCGTTACTGTTTATGATTTAACCACATTTTTCCAAACTGGGTCTGTACAATTAGCACCCATTCATGTATCAACTGTTATTAATGAAGGCTTTACACCAAATATTTTAGCTGGCAAAAAAGAATTCTATTTCGCAGGAAACAATCCATTGGGCCAAAATAACATGAGCTTTGAAGGATATATTTCTTGTGCCAGTTGTCATTTAGATGGCTCTCATGATGGTCGTGTATGGGATTTTAATCAACGTGGTGAGGGATTTAGAAATACAACAGATCTTCGTGGCAGAAGAGGAACAGGTCATGGCAATGTTCACTGGTCTGCCAATTTTGATGAAATTCAAGATTTTGTATTAGATATGGTTAACCATTTTGGTGGTACTGGGTTTTTAAACAATGGTGAAACACCCAATTCTCCATTAGGCTCTCCCAATGCCAATACAGCCATTGAGTTAGATCAAATCAATGACTATCTGATTTCATTAGATTCAGCTACAATTCCACAAAGCCCCTATCGTGAAAATAACGGTGGTTTTACACCAGATGCTTTACTTGGTCAGGCCATATATACTCAAATTGGTTGTAACAATTGCCATAATCCAGCTACTGATTTTACCAACAGTGAATTGGGACCAAACCCACAATTACATAATGTCGGTACTATCAGAGACAGTTCAGGCCAACGTTTAGGTGCTCAATTATTAGGAATAGACACACCTACTTTATTAGGAATTTGGGAAACTGCGCCCTATTTTCATGATGGGTCTGCAGCAACCTTAGAGGATGTATTTTCTGTAACCGGAGGTTACATTATACAAGCTGAAACATCGACATTAAGTAACGGTGCAAATATTCCAGGGTTTATTCAATACAATTACGATAGCAGCTCACATGGCGAATTTGTGCGCTTACCTGGCACTATGACACTCAATAATGTTGATGGAGGAAATGGTGGGATTGGAGCGCTTGGATTGCGGGTTATTAATAATGCTGAACAAATGCAAACAATTACCGTCACCATTAATGGCAGCCCACACACAATTGATGTTGATCCTTATGAAACCAGTCTTGATTGGCGTGAAATTAGATTGGATAACATCATGTGGTTAGCAGGTTCAAGTAATGAGTTAGAAATTTCTTTAGTTGCTAATCCTAATAATGAATTCTTTATCGATGATGTTATTGTTGCCACAAATAGTGATATAGTACTTGCTCAATCACACCGCATTGCATCAGATCAGAGCCTGATAGACTTTGAACATTTGATTGCCTATTTAAAACAATTAGATGGGGCAGATAGTTCATTTACTCCTATCGACTTGATTTTCATAGATGGATTTGAAAACTAAAAACAAATCAAGTTATCGATTCACCCAGTTGTATTACTTTTATTGAAATTAAAAACACTTGCATCTTCACACTAAAATCAATACACTGTGTACTTAAATATCTATACAGTGTAAATATTTAGTTTTTTTGGAGAATTCAATGAAAGAGTATGATGCCATAGTTATTGGTGCAGGTAATGGTGGCTTATCAGCGGCAGTGACACTACAAAAAGGTGGTGCAAAAACACTTTTATTAGAGAAACATAACATCCCAGGAGGTTGTGCGACTTCTTTTGTTCGTGGTGAATATGAATTTGAAGTGGCCTTACACCAGTTAAGCGGTTTAGGAACTGAAAAGCAGCCTTTCATCATGCGCCAAATTTTCAACGAATTAGGGGTCATGGATAAAGTAGAATTCGTTCAAGAATCTGATCTTTATCGTGTGGTTGTTAATGATGGTAAAAATGATTTAGATATCACATTACCTGCAGATTGGGATGGGATTAAAAACACCCTGATAAAATCGTTTCCAGCAGAACAAGAAGCCATCAAAAACTTCATGGTTCTTTGTGAAAAAATATGCATTGAAAGTTTTATGCATGTTCCGGAAGCAAGAAGAAGATCCAGTGAAGAAGTCTTAAAAAATAAAGCCAAGAAATTTATTCAATATGGGTTGCGCAATGCAAAAGATGTATTGGATGAATTTTTTGAAAGTGAGCAACTAAAAACTGTATTGGCAGCTTATTGGTGCTACGTGGGATTACCTCCAAGCCAAATGTCATTTTCTGATTTGGCCATCATGTTATTCAGCTATGGTGTATTTAAGCCATGGCACATTAAAGGCGGTTCACAAGCCCTATCCAGTGCATTATTAGAAAGCTTCTTACAAGCAGGTGGAGAAGTTCGCTTTAATTGTGCAGTAGATCAAATATTAACCCACACAACAAACAACAAACCCGAAGTTAATGCCATAAAAACAGAACATGGAGATCTTATCAGTTGCAAAAGAATCATTTCCAACGCAAGTTCAGTTTTGACCTATACTGAATTACTAGATATACCAACATTGCCCGTAGAGATCCAAGATGATTTTAAATCGAGAGAAATAGGAACGTCTGCATTTTGTATCTATCTTGGATTAGATTGTACACCTACAGATTTAGGCATCACAAATGCATCAACATTTTTATGCAACACTATAGATGAAGAACTCATGCACGATACCATGAAAACAATGGATGCCCCTGTAGCAACCATGTTAACTTGTTATAATGTGGATGATCCCAGTTTCGCACCAGAAGGCAAAACTCAAATTTCATTGCTTTGTTTACAATATGGTAATGTATGGGAAAATATTTCCGCAGAAAAATACGCAGAAACAAAATATGCATTTGCAAAACAACTATTAGAACAAGCCGAACAAACATTTCCAGGAATAACAAATAATATTGAAGAAGTTGAAGTGGCCACACCATTAACCATGATGCGCTATCTCAACACACCCAGTGGTGCCATATATGGTTTTCAACAAAACCCTGAAGATTCACCTCTCTATAGAGAACGCATCAAAAGCGTAACAGGATTACATTTGGCAGGCAGCTGGAATGGAATGGGTGGTTTCCAACCCACCTATATGAATGGTGCATCCACTGCCAGACGTGTACTTAAAGAGCTGAAAGAAATTAATCAAAATCTGACAAAAGAGGTTAACTGTGCCTAATTCAAAAACAAACCCAACTGTTAAAAAAGAAAATATTTTAAATACAATAAAAGGTTATCAAGAAGGCACTGATAGAATGCTATCACGTGCAAAGGTGGGTACCGACAAATCAGAATTAAAAGGAAAAGTTACATCTGAGGTTGCAAAATTACATCCAAAAAGATTGCTTTTAACTGTTAAAGAGATCATTCATGAAACACCATCGACCAAAACATTTAGAATGGTGTCAAATACGCAAACACTGCCACCATTTCAAGCAGGGCAATACATCAATTTATTTACAGACATCGATGGTGTAGAGACGGCTCGACCTTATGCCATTTCTTCGTGCTCAACTCAGCGGGGTTATTATGACCTTACTGTTAAGATAGTTGATGGGGGCTTTGTAACAGGTTATTTACTTGGTAATAATATCACTGTCGGGCAACAATTTAATGCCTCCAGTCCTATGGGTTCTTTTTATCATAATCCATTATTCCATGGCAATGATCTTGTTTTCTTCGCTGGTGGTTCTGGCGGTGCTCCTGCGCGCAGTATGATTAGTCATATTCTGAATCGTAAGATAAAAGCCAATTACCATTTGGTTTACTGTAACAGTTTTGAAAATGACGTCATTTTCAGAGATGAATTTCGAGCCATGGCTGCAAAACACGATAATTTTACATTAACAGAAATTATTTCTCAACCAACTGAAAATCATGTTGGTTTAACTGGGCATTTAAATAAAGAATTAATCAGTGAAATATTGACTGATGTTAACAATAAAACCTTTTACGTTTGTGGACCTACACCTTATAACGAATTTTGTAGAACCGAGTTAAAAAGCTTAGGTGTACAAAATAAAAACATCAGAATAGAGTGTAATGGCCCACCAAAAAAACCAAGTTGTATGCCTGAATGGCCAGCAAACATCAGCGAGGTCGATGAAGTCAAAGTGACTATCATAGGCCGAGGAGAATATACTGCAAAAACAGGTGAACCGTTATTAAATAGTTTAGAGCGCAATGGTTATACAATAGAAAATGCTTGTCGGTCTGGTGAATGTAGTTTGTGCCGTGTTAAAGTTCTAAAAGGAGATGTATTTAATCCGCCTGATACGCGCCTGCGAAAATCAGATAAGCAGTTTGGTTGGGTGCATTCTTGCGTGGCATTTCCTACAAGTGATATAGAAATACTCTATTGATCAAATGTTAACTCGATAATCCTTTTGTTACTGTCTCTAAAAACTCTCTGAGACTAGACTTTGGATCAATGACAATTTGCCCAGTAATTAGCAATGATGCAACCCCATGCACGAGCGCCCATGCACCTTGTGCCTGAACCGACGCTTCATGCTCATCATTAGCACTATCAACAAAGCAGTCTCTGAGCAATAAATAAGTTTTTTTGCTGGCATCTCGTAATGATTTATCACCATTTGATAGAGTCAAAAGAACAGGTTTTTTCGTGGTTTTTTTGTTAGTAGATAAATCAGGGTGGGTTTGTCTTAACATCAACTTGTACAATTGAGGATTCTTAGTAGCAAATTCAATATAAGCCATTCCATACAACAAAACCAAATCATCAGATTTGTCAGCACTTTTCTTAATTCTTTTTAATCTATTGGTTAATTTAACATAACCAGATGCAGCAACCGATTTAAATAACTCTGATTTGTTTTTAAAATGTGCGTAAGGTGCCATGTGGCTCACGCCAGCTTTGGTAGCAATACTTCGCAGTGATAAGGCATCAATGCCTTTGTTAGCTATAAGGCGTTCAGCTGCTTTTACCAGTGCTGCTTTTAAATCACCATGGTGATAATTGTTGATAGGATCAGTTGACAAAATAAATTTACTTTTCTAAACCGAATAACTTATCAGGTTTAATGAGAATTTCAATGAATTATTTTGAATTTGTTGATTTATAGGCACAACGTCACAAAATATGGGGCATTTCACCCCATAATTAACATTACAAATAGGGCAATATCCAACCACTGCGTTTCTTATAAGCCTGCCATTCAGGGTACCGAGACAAACTTTTTTCTTTTGTAATCATATTTGGAACAAACACAAATCCCCACACCAACGCTAATATCACAAATGGCAACCAATGCATAACCATTAAAGCAAAACTGCCATATAACATCATCTCACCTAAATAATTGGGGTGCCGAATGTATTTATGAATGCCATCAGTAATCAAACCTTTGTTGTATTTTAAGGTATAATATTTTTGTGCATCTGCTACCATCATGATGACGCTTCCTAGGATACACATACTGATACACAAACAAAACCAAACCGTATCAGATGTAGGATATTTTGGTTCTGCCACACCTGATATTAACAACCAACCAATCACCCAATACCAAAATAACACTCCAAAAAATGCCACCAAACCACCTGCTATAGTAATCTTTTTTTGCCAAGATGGATCGGGAAAAGTCAGGTCTTTAATAATCCATACCAATCCATAACTGCCATGCATGGCTAAATAAATCCAAACAGCCATTGAATGATTGTGGTAATACCAAATTAAAAAGCCTAAGAATAAAAATGTCCCTGCCTTTTGGAAATTAATAATCCAAGAGAATTTCCATATTTTGGGGCCACCGAATAAATCCTCTATTAAATAATCTGTTGTTTTTTTTATTCTTTCACTAATGCTCATATCATCTCAAATGTTTTACATGGAAATTAAATCTAAACACCCATCCTACAGCATTTTGAGAGTTTGCCAACTACTATTGGATTTTATTTAGGCACTGATTAAATTCATCTTTTTTGATCCAATTATTTCCTAAAAATTCTTTAATAAGTGTCACTAATTGCTGATTTTGTTTTTCTAATAGTCCATCAAAAGCACACACTACATTTACCATTTTTGCACCTAATTCAACATCACTATCTATAGAAGCTTTTGTCTCTATTTTCATCTCAATCAAGCCAATTTGGGACTCCAAAACAGAATAGAAATGACCAAAATAAGCATTTCTTTGTGGAATAGCTTTGAACCGTTCTTCTACTGATATTGCAATTAATAATATTGCTTCTTCGACTTTAGCTTGTTTATATTTTATTTCTGCCAAATTATATCGGGTGTAGTTTAGGTTTAAAATACTTGCAAAATTATTCCTTATTTCATCTACTTTGATATACGCATTCAGCGCATCAGTAATATACTGTTCGGCTAAATCAATGTCATTTTTTTCATCCAAAAAATAATCAGACATGGCACCATTAATTCTTGCTTGTTCAAAAAGAGGTTGATAGGATTTACTGTCCAATTCTTCCGCTCTTTTTGTCGCTTGAAGGGCTTCTTGAAATAATGGCATAGGATCTTTTGATTGTTCGATGGCATTTTCAGCCAGGTTAATTAAAGGCCGAACTTTTAATATCAGTAATTTGTATTCATCTTTAAAAACCTTTAAACCTTCATTCAATACGGCTACTGCTTTTTGGTTATACATCACATTTTCTTTGTTAATTGACAACATATAATCGGCGTATGTAACATGCAATTGACTGATATTGGTC
>CAJXVJ010000117.1 GCA_913061105.1 uncultured Alcanivoracaceae bacterium
ATCTACACAGAGTAGATCGTCGGCAGCGTCAGATGTGTATAAGAGACAGCAACTTCAATTAACTACACTGACGCTCGCAGTAATAAAGAATTCAAAATTAATATTGTAGACACTCCAGGCCATGCTGATTTCGGTGGTGAAGTAGAACGCGTGTTAAGCATGGTTGATTCAGTTTTGCTGTTGGTTGATGCTGTTGATGGCCCAATGCCACAAACACGTTTTGTTACTTCAAAAGCTTTTGAAATGGGTTTTAAACCCATTGTTGTTATCAACAAAGTTGACCGTGATGGCGCAAGACTTGATTGGGTGATGGAACAAACTTTTGATTTATTCGATTCATTGGGTGCAACTGATGACCAATTAGATTTCCCTATTGTTTATGCGTCTGCGATCAATGGTTACGCCAATATGGACGAAGAAAGCCGTGACGGTGACATGACTCCTTTATTTGAAACTGTTATTGATAAAGTCAACGCCCCTGATGTAGAAGTTGACAAGCCTTTTCAGATGCAAATAACAACATTAAACTATAACAGTTTCTTAGGATTAATTGGAATCGGACGAATTAAACGCGGTTCAGTTAAGTCAAATACACCAGTGACTGTTATTGATGCTGGTGGAAAAGTCAGAAATGGCCGCATACTTAAGATATTCGGTTTTAAAGGACTAGAACGTATTGAGGTGAATCAGGCCTCAGCTGGTGATATTGTCGCCATCTCTGGTGTCGATAAAATCAGTATATCTGATACCGTTTGTGAGAGAGACAACGCTGAATCTATCAAACCTTTATCAGTTGATAGACCTACTATTTCTATGTTGTTCTGTGTTAACAACTCACCTTTTGCAGGTCAAGATGGTAAATACTTAACATCTAGACAGATAAAAGACCGTTTAGAATTAGAAGCCACATACAATGTTGCTTTACGTGTTGAAGCCACAGATGATGCAGACAAATACAAAGTCTCAGGACGTGGTGAGTTACATTTATCTGTTTTGATAGAAACCATGAGACGTGAAGGCTATGAACTAGCCATATCTCGTCCAGAAGTAATCTTTAGAGAAATAGACGGAAAAATATGTGAGCCCATTGAAGACTTGATGGTGGATGTTGAATCTGAACATCAAGGAACAATTATGGAAAAATTATTAGAGCGTAAAGCTGTTATGAAAGACATGGAACCAGATTCAACTGGTCGAGTTCGCATGCACTTTCACGCCCCTGCTCGTGGCTTAATTGGTTTCCAATCAGAGTTTAAAACATTAACTTCTGGTTCAGGCATCATGACCCATGTATTTGATCATTATGCTCCAAAATATGAGAATATTGTCAGTGGCAGACAAAATGGTGTTTTGGTATCAAACTCTCAAGGAAAAGCACTGGCATTTGCATTGTTTAATCTTCAAAAAAGTGGCCGTTTATTGGTAGAAACCAATGCACCAGTTTATGAAGGCCAACTGATTGGTTTAAATTCACGCAGCAATGATTTAACTGTTAACCCAACCAAAGGCAAGCAATTAAACAATATTCGTGCTGCAGGTAAAGATGAGGCTTTGATTATTTCACCTCCAATTAAACTTTCATTAGAACAAGCCATGGAATTTATTGAAGATGATGAATTGGTCGAAGTAACACCAGAATCAATTCGTGTTCGCAAAAAAATATTAACCGAAAGTGAAAGAAAACGTGCAGGCAGACCTCCACGAAGATAGTCTTTTTTGTTGCTGAATATCAAGCCTAAAGGGTGCCTAAACAGGCACCCTTTTTTTATGTCTCAATTCGGCAATGCCATTTCAACCCGAGGCAATACATCAAGATTAGGTCGTGGCGGTGTTCTTAAAGTGTTCAAAAACTGCATTAAATTTAATTTTTCAGCATCACTTAATGCCTTAAATTGACTGCCTGATTCTGCAGCCTCACTGCCTGGGTTATCATGCATATTAATCGCTGATTCTAAAGTTAAAGCCCTGCCATCATGCATGTAGGGAGCTGTATCAGCAATTCCCCAAAGTCGCGCTGTTATGAATTCACCATTTTGTTCATCTGTGGCCAAGGAAAATGACTCTTTTAGTGCCTCACCCATAAAGTGGTGTTTTAGGTCAGAAAATAAATTGACTGCAATGCCGCCTTGCTCATTGGTATCAAACCTTGCTGGTCTTGAGGTTAGATCAACACTGTAAAAACTATCCTCAAAAGGAGCATCGTTTGCCCCGATAATTTTATAAGGCAGATCTTTGGATTCTGTATTTAATTGCGGTTGATGGCAACCAGCACACCCTATTTCATGAAATAAGTCCAAACCCGCTTGGGCATCATCACCTAAGTTTGATTGTATGGGCCTATCCATGGTTGTGTTAAAAATACTCAATGCTGACAAATCTCCTTGTTTTATTTCATTCATGATGCCATCTCCATCCGCATCATTGTCTTCACCGACGACTTCGGTGGGTTGCATTCCAAAATGAAAACCCATGGCATCAGCATCAAATTCACGAACCGTAGCAAACTCTCCTTTACGCCCAAAGGGTTTGATTACCAAATCTTCTGAAATACCCTCCACACTAGAAGTATCCAAGATTCCATTAGAATCAGCCATTATTCTTCCAAAATCAATGCCTTTGCTGATTAGTGAAACAGGTATCCCAGGGTTATCAATGGCTTGTTGTTTGAAATTTTGTAAATCACGGGTCATTTCAAGACCAACCAATTCCACACCACCTGAACCAAATAAAAATGGCGGATTAATCAATCGGCCATCAAAATCAGCAATCCCATCATTATTGACATCAGCCACATCTATTGTACTGGGTTTTACTATGGCTGATTGGCTGATTCCACCCACCCCTCCAACGCCTAACCGAGCTGGAACTTCTGCGTTACTTATGATTGTGTGACATTCTAAACAAGTTTGAGAATCAACACCATTAACTCTCAAAAATGTGCCATTGCCTTGTAAAGTAGGCCGATTACCTGGCGACCTATTGTCAGCATTTGTCAAATCTTGTGGACCATCGCCATAGCCATCAAATTGATTAAAAGGAGTGGCAAAAATCAACATGCCTGCTTTTCTTATTTCAACTAAAGTCAAATTGCCACTTTCTATGTCTGACTGATTCAGTCTAGATTTTGGGTCTAATCTGGGTTGGCCGATTGATGAAACAATGTGTTTATGATTGTCAATATTTTCAGAATATGACGCAATTGATACCGATAAAAATGTTAGCGGTAATAACCTCTTAATTGTGTGTGTTATATTTAACATAATTCCCCTTATTGTTTTTATTGTTTAATACAATACATAAGAAATGAATAAGAATAGAACAAATATTTTGGCCAAAAGGATTCTTTTAGATTAATACCCTCAGTGATACAAAGGGTATTTTCATTAATTAACAGGCCCTTTATTCTAAATAATTAAAATCTCTTTTGATTGTCTGTTCATATTCTAACCCAGAAATTAATTCAATATGTTAAGTTTGTCTAATTTTCAATCATCCAAGCTGGGACATATGTCAGTCAAGTGCTTATTGAGTTCACCATTCAACACCATGTTTCTCAGGTTATGTAAGTCATCGGTCATTAGTCGATCTTTGTCCAAAAATGGAACTTGTTCTCTGACTTGTTGATACACTTCATATAATTTAGCTGAAGTCTTTAAGTCTTTATGAAAATCAATACTTTGACAGGCTGCCATTATTTCAATGCCTATGATTGTGGCTGTGTTTTCTGCAATATCAGTTAATTTTCGTGCTGCAAATGTTGCCATTGAGACATGGTCTTCTTGATTGGCTGAAGTTGGAATGGTGTCACATGAAGCTGGATGCACCAAAGTTTTGTTTTCGCTGGCCAAAGCAGCGGCGGTAACATGAACAATCATAAATCCAGAATTGACTCCTGAATCAGGAACCAAAAATGCGGGCAAACGAGACATGTGTGGATCGATTAACATGGCAATGCGGCGTTCGGACATATTGGCCATATCAGCCAATCCTATGCCGATAAAATCAGCCACTAAACCGACCGGTTCTGCATGAAAGTTACCACCCGAGAGTACATCTCCTTCGGCTGCGAAGATTAAAGGGTTATCTGTGGCGGCATTGGCTTCAATCAATAAACGACTGGCTGTATAATCTACTGAATCTAAAATAGCGCCCATGACTTGCGGTTGGCAACGTAAGCAATACGGATCTTGCACTCGGTCACAATCTTCGTGTGACATGCCTATTTCTGAATCCTTTAATAGATCAAGATAAACTTTGGCCAATTTTATTTGGCCTAATTGGCCACGGGCTTGGTGGATGCGGTGATCAAAAGGACTAAGCGAGCCTTTGGCAGCATCAACAGACAAAGCTCCAGCTAGTACAGCAGCATTGAGACAGTTTTCGGTTAAGAACATGCCCTTTAAAGCCAATGCAGTTGAAACTTGCGTGCCATTCAATAGCGCCAGGCCTTCTTTTGGTCCAAGTTTGATTGGTTTTAGCCCAGAATCAGCCAACGCCTCTACTGCATCTACCTCTAGCCCTTTGTACATGGCCTTGCCCAATCCAATCATCACCAATGACATGTGAGCCAATGGCGCTAAATCACCTGATGCGCCAACTGAGCCTTTTTCAGGAATAATCGGGTATATTTCATGATTAATCATATCAATTAGCAGGTTTAATGTATTCGGGTGAATGCCCGAAAACCCTTGTGATAAACTCACTGCTTTTAATGTCATGATTAATCGTGTGGTATTCTCATCAATGGGGTTACCTACACCAGTTGCATGAGAAATCACTAAATTTCGTTGTAGCTTATCTAAATCATCTCTGGCTATTTTTTCACTGGCAAGCAATCCAAAACCTGTATTTACGCCGTAAACAGTTTTATTTGAATCAGCAATATCTGTGACAGTTTTCCGTGATGCTTTAATGCCAACCATCATTTCATCATCAACTGAAAAAACTATAGGATTCTCCCAAATGGTTCGCAATTGAGAAAGAGTAAGACCGTTTTTGTTAAGTTGTATGTTTATCATTATATTTTCCAATTATTGGTTGCCATTTATCAGCCATTATCATGTATCAGAATTTTACTTCAAGTTGAGCCAGATAACTATTTTTTTATTCTGACATTAATCATTTGCTAATCTTCATTAAATTTTATTCTTTTAAAACTAGCATAAAAAAAGGCAGCTAAATAGCTGCCTTTTTATCATTCTATTAAATGTCACCTGTTAAAAACAGATCGACATTTTAACAATCTTTTAGAATGTTACACGTACACCAACTTGTGCTTGCCATTGAGAAAGAACAGTACTTTTACCTAAGTTCTCAATAACTGTAGGGCCACGTCCTTCCCAATCAATAATTTGACGACCTGAATCATCAAAACCATCTAACTCAGCAATATCAATGCCATCAAAAGAACCAGTGTAAACTTGTCCATAATCTTCATCAATTAAGTTACCTAAGTTTTTAATTGATAGGAACAATGAAGCTCTAAACATGCCCATTTCTGGGAGTTCTTGAGTGATTTTCAAATCAACTTGATTAATCCTAGGTGCTTTAAATGCATTTCTACCTGGTGCTTGACCACGATATTGATCTAGACCTGAAGCCACTAAAAAGGCTTCAAATTCAGCTGATTCTGTAGGATCTGCCATTACGTACTCACCTTCAAGTGGTACATAAAACAAATCGTTATCACGTACACCGTCACCATTGACATCATTATCATATGTATATGAATATGTTTCGCCATCTCTTGAACTCCAGAACAAATTAATTCTGGTTTCTGTATCGCCGAAGAAATTATAGTTATAACTGGCTTGCAATGTAAATGCATTAGCAATTTCGTATGCTGATGTGCCTAATTCTTCAGTGTTAACATTAAATACAGGATTATTTGTCCAGTTAGAAATTGCACGTGATGATGTACCTGTGCTCACTTCTGAAGTATCTGTATAGGTATAAGAACCTCTAATAAAGAAATGTTCAGTAGTTTTTTGTAAACTAATGGTAGATCTTTGTGTATCGCCTTTACCAGAATTACTGAGCTCCATTACATTATTAAATGCAGAATTACTGTTAGCTGTTGTATCACTGCCCATATCTAATGGATCACTGCGGTAAGAAATTCTTCCATCAGGTAATACACCAGTTGGTGCACCAAGGTTTAAGTTTCTATAAAAAATACCATCTTGTTGCTTAGTATATTCATGTTCAATAGTGGCTTGTAAACCATACCATGGCAATTCAACATCAAAGGCCAAGTTTGACTTAAATACTGTAGGTAATTTAAAACCAGGTGCAATCACATCAACATTTTGAGCAGGAGGATTTGCAGCACCAGGAGAAACCTGTGCCAGCCCATCAGGGATATAATTATCATAACCAAAGATTTGGAAACTATTAACATTACCGCCTGGGTTTGTAAATGGATTAGATAACCAAACATTGGCTGCACCACCAGTAAACAGACCAAAACCACCACGTAATTGCATGTTGCGTTCATCACTCATATCGTAGTTAAAACCAACTCTTGGTTGTAAAACACCTTCATCAATAACAGTTTGGTTACTGTAACCAAAAGCTTCTTCAAATCCTGGATTCAATAATGGTGCATCACTTGTAGATGGTTTGTCCCAACGTAATCCATATTGAACAGTTAATTGATCATTCACTAACCAGTTATCCTGAATAAATAAACCAGTATTTCTCCAAGACCAATCCGCTGCTGGAGCAGGATCATTTGGATCAACACCAACATTGTATCTGTATCTATCAACAACTCCATTTACAAAATCATCTAAGTTATCAAATCTGTAATTACCTAAGGCATCACTTAAGAATACATTAAAGATATCATTGTCTTGAATATCAATACCGGCTTTGATAGTGTGATCTCCGACATAATAGTTTCCTTCTAGATAGAAGTTATTAGTTTTTGTGGCTAAAGAATTGGCATGTCTAAATCTTTCACGACCAAATGAGATAGTCGCTTCTTCTGGACCTACATCACGAATTTCTACATAAGCCAAGTTTGATAACTCACCGACTACACCAATTGGTGCTTTATCATACTCTGATGTTGAAACGCGTACTTCTGTGCTGAAGTTTTCATTCCAATCACTGTATAAGTTAAATGCAACAGTAGTTGACTCATAAAAATTAGAATACCAATGAGAGCTTAGTGAACGGCCGCCATTAAATATTCCTGGTAATCTTGGGTTGTTATCTTCATTGGTGTTATATTTAACTGAAGCCCTGTGGTCTTCATTAATTACCCAATCAACTTTAACCAATACATTTTCTTTTGTGTCTTCAAGTGAACCTGGAACACTTAAAGAACCAATATCGATTCCATAAGCACTTTGTGCTGCGTCAATTACTGATTGGACAGTTGCATCTGAAACACTGTCTAAATTATTTGGAATATTTGATCTTGATGTATCTTCTAGGCCAATAAAGAAAAACAATTTATCTTTAATAATCGGACCGCCTAACGTAGCACTTAAATTTTTATCTTTAAAAACATCTAAATCTCTAGACATGTCTTGATCACCATATTGGTAATTAAAAGATCCAGAAAATTCATTTGTACCACTTTTTGTCACAGCATTAACACTGGCACCGGTAAAGTTTGCTAAAGTCACATCATATGGAGACAATTGAATATTCAATTGTTCAATTGTGTCAATATTAAATGGTTGCCCTAAACCAGCAAAACCATTGGCTTCTAGGCCGAATGGATCATTTGCACTCACACCATCAATAGAGAAGTTATTAGAACGGTTATTAACACCAGATACTGAAAAACCACCGTTATCTCTCAAGTTGATTCTTGAGTCTAATCTTAAGAAATCTTCAACATCTCTTGAGATTGTTGGCGCATTTTCTAAAGTTTCAGTTCCAATTGAAACACCTGAACCCATTGTATCAGCACTAAATACTGACTGAGTCACTGATCCAAAAACCACCACTTCTTCAACATCCATAGTCTCAGCTGCAATAGTTACATCTACATCTTGTATATCGCCTAAAACGATATAGATGTCTTCTTGTAAACCCGTGCTGTAACCTGGATTACTGATTGTTACAGTATATGGTCCACCAACACGTAAACCACGTGCTTGATAGTTACCACTGCTGTTAGTTGTTAATGTTTTAGTTGCGCCAGTTGGTACATGTTTCACTACTACTGTTGCTCCGGCTAGAACATTCCCATCAGAATCAGCTACCGTACCACGAATGGCAGAGGCTGTATTCTGTGCGTAAGATACGCTTGATGCCAATATACCCACTACTAGTGAGATAATTAGCCAATTTATTCGTTTAATATTTTTCATATAAAAGAACCCTTTTTAAGTTAAATGTATTGTCTAAAAACCTTTGCGCAACCAATTAATATTGGCTGTGCAAAGGCTTCTATTTCCAATTTCAATCCCTCAGCCAATGGTGGCAGGGGAAAACCAATGTATTTTCTCATACATGCTGGCAGTCTAAAAGTAATTTGTTAAAATTTCGTTACAATTAAGGAATATTGAGATTATTATTTACTAAAACCAATCATGCTCTGATACAATTTGATTAAAACTTATCAGGGATTTCTATGAAACATTTTGTTTTTGCTATATTACTTTTTTCAAATTTTTCTATGGCATCGCCATTAAAATCAGGTCCAATGCTCGGTCATACTGCGCTGCGTGGGGCAGACATATGGATCGAAACACACAAACCATCCCATGCCACCATCAAATACTGGCAAAAAAATCACAAATCCGAAGCAAAATACCTGAAAACTTTTGTAAAAAGTGATCATTACAATATGCACACCTTTAAATTAAAGGGATTACAGCCAGGACTCAACTACAGTTACCAATTATGGATTAATAAAATCCCCGTACACACTAAGGATGAGAGTTTTTCCTTCAAAACTCAAGAACTGTGGATGTGGAGAACAGACCCACCTGATTTTTCTGTATTAACAGGTTCTTGTAACTTTGAGAATGAAGAATCCCATGACCGAGCTGGAACACCTTATGGTGGCGGCTATGAAATATTTGACACACTGGCCAAACAAGAAGCAGACATGATGTTATGGCTGGGCGATAATTGGTATTACCGAGAAGTTGACTTTGATGCTGAACAAAATATGATATACCGAGCCAGTAAAGACAAGGGCAGAGAGTTTTTACAACCCGTTTTCAGTAAATTTGCCAATTATGCCATTTGGGATGATCATGATTTTGGCCCAGATAACAGTGGTGGATATTTTGCACACAAACAAAAAAGTTTAGACATTTTCAAAAATGTTTGGGCCAACCCCAGTTATGGAATGCCAGAAACCCCTGGCATATTTACCAAAGTGCGTTTCAATGATGCCGATTTTTTTCTGTTGGATAACAGGTACCACCGCAGTCATGAAAAATTTCCAGATGGACCTGACAAACACATGTATGGTCAGGAACAACTCTTGTGGTTAAAAAATCAATTGGTTGCATCTAGCCAACCATTTAAAATAATAGTCGGTGGTAATCAAATGTTAAATGACTATCATGAACACGAAGGCTGGGATAAATACCGATACGAACGAGATGCATTTATTGAATGGTTAGATAATACAAAGATTGAAGGAGTGGTATTTTTAAGCGGTGACAAACACCACACAGAGATGTTAAAAATCAAAAGAGAAAAGGCCTATCCTCTATTAGAACTTACCTGCTCGCCTTTCACTTCAGGCACACACGCAAGTCGACTTGATTCAGAACTCAAAAAACCAACCATCATTCCAGAAACATTGGTAGGAGAAAAGAATTTTTGTAAACTGAACTTTAATGGCAAACGCAAAGACAGGAACATCACATTTGAATCATATAATGTTGATGGAAAAAAACTCTGGTCTAAAAAAGTGAAACAAAGTGAGTTAACCTATTCAGCACATGAAAAATAATAGAAAAAATCATTTATCTGATGAATACAAAAGTATTCGCTATCTCAATCTATTTAGATTGTTATTAAGCTTTTTTTTCTTTTCTATTATTTTCAAAGGTGTCAGCGGCTTTTTGGGGTTTGAATATACCTTAAACATTGCTAAGTTTATAGCCAGTATTTATTTATCTTTGTCAATTTTAACATGGCTGGCTTCAATTGTTTTCAAATCAAACAGTGTTAAGATAGGCTTAATAGCATTGGCCATTGACCTGCCTTTTATCATTGTTTTAGCTCTGCTTTTTGATGGTATAAATAATGGCTGGGTGATTCTGCCAACTATTACCATAGGTTCTTTTTCAATTCTAAGCCGAAAACCTTACGCCATATTTGCCATGCCAATAGCCGCAACTGTAATGTTGTGGACTTTCCCATATATTCTGGGTATAGAGTCAGAAAATATAGGTTACATATCAAAATTAATCTATTCATTGACCTATTTTGGGATTGCTCTTGTAGGCATTAGCCAGTCAAACACCTATACTAAAACCTTGTTACTTTCACAGCGACAAAAAGAAAAAATCTTAGATTTATCTTTAATTAACAACTTGGTTATCGATCTGTCTCTTATACACATCTGACGCTGCCGACGATCTACTCTGTGTAGA
>CAJXVJ010000118.1 GCA_913061105.1 uncultured Alcanivoracaceae bacterium
GAGATTTCTGCCTGTCTCGTGGGCTCGGAGATGTGTATAAGAGACAGGTGATGCACCTCATAACGTTCATTGAGTCCACGTAATATGGCAATGGTGTCCTCAACAGAAGGTTCATCGACAATAATTTGTTGGAATCTACGGGTAATGGCTTTGTCTTTTTCTACATGTTCGCGAAACTCATCCAATGTAGTTGCCCCAATACAGTGCAACTCTCCACGTGCCAATGCTGGCTTTAACATGTTGCCAGCATCCATAGAACCTTCGGCTTTACCTGCTCCTATGAGTGTATGCATTTCATCAATAAATAATACAACATTGCCTTCTTGCTTAGACAAGTCTTTTAATAGTGCTTTTAATCTTTCCTCGAACTCTCCGCGGTATTTTGCACCAGCTATTAATGAGCCCAAATCTAGGGATAATACACGTTTGTTTTTCATACCCTCAGGCACTTCGTTGTTGACAATGCGTTGGGCCAAACCTTCTACAATTGCGGTTTTACCTACTCCTGGAGCACCAATGAGCACAGGATTGTTTTTTGTTCTTCTAGATAGAATCTGAATCATTCTTCGGATTTCTTCATTGCGACCAATAACAGGATCCAGCTTTGTTTTCTCTGCTTTTGCGGTTAAATCTTCTGTATATTTATCTAAAGCGCCTCGGTTCTCTTCTGCATTTTGATCATCGACAGAATCGCCGCCTCTAATTTCCTCAATGGCCCTACCAATTTCTCCTTGAATGGCGCCAGATTCTTTTAAGGCTCGGGCAGTTTTGTCTTTGACTTGTAACACTGCTAATATGAATAATTCACTAGAAATGTATTTATCATTTCTTTGTTTTGCCAATTTATCACATAGGTTTAGCACCCTAATCAAGTCATTTGAAAGGTTTACTTGTCCTTCATTGCCGGATACTTTTGGCAATCCATTAATATTATGTTCTAATTTCTGTGATAATGCAGCGACATCAACATTGGCCTTTACTAACAAAGATTTTGTACTTGAGCCTTCTAATTGCAGCAATGTAGTTAACAAGTGTGATGTCTCAACCATATTATTGTCATTACCTACAGCCAAAGATTGGGCTTCTTGAATCGCTTGTTGAAAATTGCTGGTAAATTTATCTATTTGCATTGTGTTATACCTGTATCAAACTATTTATCTTGAACTTAATATATGGATATTATGTTAAATATCAATATTAGAGACCTCTGTATAATTCTAAGGCATTGGAAAGGTCTCTTTTAATAATTATTTATTCTAACCAGATGAAGCTCGCCATTCTGCCAGTTTCATTGTCTCTGCGGTATGAAAAAAATAAGTTCTTGTTATCATGGGTGCAATAGGGTGTTTGTGTAATGTCCTTTACTCCCAAATTTTCCAATTGTTGAACCGCTATTTTTTTTAAATCTGCATGCCAACCCCCTTTTTTATTCCGATAAAAACAATGACTTGTTTGTGGGTCTTTCTTAACAAATTTTTCTCTAAAGCTCTCATCAACTCTATATGGCTTGTAAGAAATACATGGGCCTAACCAACACTGCAAATCGGCGTTATCTTTATCGAGTTTTTTAATGGTGTTTTTTAATATATCTGAATACAATCCACGCCAACCACAATGCACAGCAGCAACAACTGTCGCCTGTTTATCGGCAATTAATACTGGAAGACAATCTGCTGACAAAACCGCACAAATTATGCCTTTTTTTCTGGTAAAACAGCCATCTGCAGATTTTTCACCTTGCTTTTTGGGTTTTTCAAAGTATTCAATCACTGTATTTGAATGTACTTGTTTTAAAAATACAGGAGAATGCGGCAAATTAATGTTTTTCTCAATTAAATTTACATTCAATTGTGCTTCTGGGTCGTTGCCAAAAACGCCTAAATTCATTGAATTATAAGGTTTTTTACTAACTCCATTAAGGCGTGTGCTTTGAAAAGATCTTATGTTTTTGCTTTGGAATAATTCAGGTTTTATGATCATAGTAGAGAATTATATACGTTTTTTACAAATTAAGGCTACCTTTTTTTTTTACCCTCAACTATAATGTTCACTAATTATCGCTTAATCATTTATCATGTTTAAAAACAGTAAATACAACTTGGTTATTAAATCACTAACAATGGCATCGCTATTGTTTGGATTTTCTCCTGTGTTTGCTAAAATTTCTGACGATCCAAATACTCAAGTTTTGTCGCAAAGCATGAAAAAAGCAAACCGAGGTAATAACAGCAATAGTTCGCCAAATTCATCTGTTATTCTTGATTTTTCTGTTGCAGATGGCGAATCTTGGGATGCAAAGGATAAACCTAATAATGTAGTTGCAAATTGTTTAAACGGCGCCTCTATTACGGGTTTTGAATATAACGATGTTACCATTAAAACAGTTGGCGGGAGTTTCTTTTCTGAGGCTGTCATCTATTTTAGCGACTCCAACAATGACAATGATGGATTAAGACTATCAACCGGTGCTGGCGATGAGTCATCTGGAACAAAATCTTTTAGCTCTAATGGAATATTGGATTTAACCGATAATGGATTAGAGGACATAGAATCTCTTTCTGATGGTGTTTTTCTTTTACAGTTATACGAATATATTGATGACATTGAAAACGGGATTGATGCCAGATACACAGATGGAACCGTAACAGTTTGGGGAAATGATTTAGTACCAACTAATAATTGTCCTTTCATTGCTCAAGGTGGAAACACAGATTCTGATTTATCTGTTGAATATACGACAAGTCAAACTTCAACATACAATTTAAATGATAGTATAGAGTTTAATATTACTGTGGACAATGTGGGTGAAGCAGCAGCCACCAATGTCACGATTGATAATTATTTTTCAAATAGCATAACCGTTAATGGTATGTCTTGTGACGATGGAACAAGTTCATCTGATGTAAGCGAAATCATGACAATTGGTGTACAAGATATAACAGCAGGTGACACACTTGTCTGCCTAATCGACGCCACTATTGTTGGTTATGGATACATACAAAATTCGGTATCTGTTAATGCCAGCAATGACAACAATCCAGACAACGATGATGCTTCATTGAACGTAAATGGTGTAATCAGAGTCATCCCTATCAACAATTTATTTGCTCTGATTCTATTATCACTTGTGTTACTTATTGTTGCCAGAAAGAAATTAGTTTAATATTTTTATTTCTCAGGGTAAAAAACTTCCCAATCACCATCATAATCACTTTGGTTAATGGAATCAAAATCTCGCAACTCATCTACCAATTCAATTAAATCATCGGATAATTTACATTTGAATTTTACCAGCTGATTGGTTTTAGGGTGAATAAATGACAAAAATCTGGCATGTAACGCCTGTCTAGGAAAAGTCCTGATTACTTCTTTTAAACCTTTCTCTACATCGGGTTCAACACGCAAATGATTGCCATACACAGGATCTCCTAATAAAGGATAATTGACGTAATGCATGTGCACTCTAATTTGATGTGTTCTACCGGTTTCAAGATTAACTTTAATAGCGGTATAGTGTTTAAAGTTTTCTAGAATATCAAAATGAGTAACCGCGCGTTTTCCACTGATAGATACAGCCATCTTAGTGCGTTGGGTTTTGTGGCGACCGATGGGTTGATCAATGCGGTTTCCAGTACCAAGGACTCCTTTAACTATGGCGTAATATTCTCTGGCAACAGTGTGCTCTTTTAATTGGTCAACCAATGAATTAAAGGCTCCATTTGTTTTTGCAACGACCATCAAACCACTGGTCATCTTGTCTAACCGGTGAACAATTCCTGCTCTTGGCAACAGGGATTGATTTTCATTGTATGCCAACAAACCATTTAATAAGGTCTTATCAGGATTTCCTGAACCTGGATGTACCAACATACCAGCAGGTTTATTTACTATCATTAATTCTTCGTCTTCAAAAATAATATCTAAATCCATTTCTTGTGGTTGATCGGCAACAACGGCTTCAATAACCACATCTACCGTGATTTCCTCATAACCTTTAAGTTTGTTTTTTGGCTTACATTTTTCCTTATTTATAAATACATCGCCACGGGTTATCCATTTCTGAATTGCCCCCCGAGAGTAATTAGGGAACAAATTTGATAAGTATTGGTCTATTCTAATACCAGCATTATCTGGGCTGACATTATAGTTTTGTTTGATTATTTGTCTGTTTTGTTGGTTCATGGCTGTATTTTACAGTATTATGTCGGTGTTTATATTCGTGGTTTACATATTAATGAAAAAAATTTATTCTTTAAGTCTCATATTAATTTTACTTGTCAGTATTTCTGCCTGTAAGAAAAGTGAAAAGAAAGAATCTGTAGAAGTAACAAGATATAGTGCAGAAACTTTGTATAACAAAGCTAAAAAGTATTTAGATTTAGAAGTATGGGATAATGCAATATTGTATTATAAAAGCTTGAGAAATCAATATCCATTTGGGCGTTATGCAGAGCAAGGTTCCTTAGAACTGGCTTATGCTTTTTACAGATCATACAATATGGAATTGGCCATTTCTACTTTAGAAAGGTTTATCAAAAATTATCCTGCACATGAGCACTTAGACTATGCCTATTATTTAAAAGGTTTAATTTACTTTGAAAGTGAAAAAGGATTGATGCAAAGAGTTAAACCAAGTAAAGCTACTGATCGCAATCAGGAAAACTCCAAGCTTGCGTTTGTATCATTTAAAACTTTCATTGAAAAATTTCCAAACAGTAATTATGCACCTGATGCAGAACTGCGCATGATTCACATTAGAGATAAATTGGCAGCTTACGAATTACAAGTGGCCAAGTACTATCTGCGCAGAGAAGCTTATATTGGTTCAATTAACCGTTGTAAGTATGTTATTGAGTCGTTCCAAAAATCAAATTCTGTTGCCGATTGTATTGCAGTTATGGCAGACTCTTACAAACACCTAGGCCAAGATGACTTAAGTGGATCTAGTATGCAAGTTTTACAGAGCAACTTTCCAAATCACAGTTATTTAAAAGGAGAAGAAATTGACTTAGATACACATTTGTTTTCCTTTAAAGACATGTGGATATTTAGTCGCAGCAAATCTGAAGATTAAAGCATGGACATTCTTTCTACCACTATCTTATTATTTTTGATACTGGATCCTCTTGGAAATATTCCTATATTTTTAAGTTATTTAGAAAAGAGTAAAAGCCGGTATAAAATTCTAGCGCGAGAACTCGTACTCGCCTTGGTTATTTTGTATGTGTTTTTATTTTTCGGCAGACAATTTCTCTCAGCGCTCAATTTAAAACAAGAAGCAGTGGCCATCTCTGGTGCGATTATCTTATTTATTATTGCCATTCGGATGATATTCCCATCGAGTAAACAATACGGAGATGAAGAAATTGATGGGGACCCATTATTGGTTCCATTGGCTATTCCTTTGGTAGCTGGACCTTCTATTTTGGCAACCTTAATTCTATTAGTTAGCCAATATCCAGATAAATTGATGGATTTTTCAATTGCTTTATTTATTGCTTGGTTTATATCGGCGATTATCTTGTTTTCTGCCACTGCCTTACAAAACTATTTAGGCAAACGCGGTTTGATAGCCATAGAACGCTTGATGGGAATGGTGTTGATAGCAATCGCTGTACAAATGTTTTTAGATGCAATTCGAGCATTTATAACTGATGTTCTATAAGCCAAGAAAAAAGTGCTATAGTTCAGGTTAATTCATTATTTGCATTTGATCTACTTTGATTCTTAAAGTAATTATATACTGAGATTTTTTAATTTGTGCCAAGTCTGTTTCTTCTGGTCTACAGATTTGAGCATCTCTGATAGCTTTGACAAATGGATTAATTGATCAGTATCTTGCTTTGTCACATCATCGAATACCAATTGATGTGCTTTACTTTTAACAACCACAACACCTTCATCATATATTTCAACATTGTCTTTATTTAATGTAATGCCTTTAACCAACAGAATTTTTCTTAATAATTCTTTTTCTTCTCGAGAGATGGTGTAGGTATTTGACTTTTGTTTTGTTTGCGAATTGTTTAATTGCCAATAGGTTATATCAAGCTCATCACACATTTGTTGATTTAATTCAATCATAGAACATCTTTACTTAGCTCTTGAATCATTTCCTTTAACATTTTAGCTATGGCATTTGAAAAGGAGGCTATGGTGTTGTTTGATAAATGTGTTTGGCTTTTATAAGTTTTCTCCACAACTGTCTCTTTATTATTGTCTGTTAAAGTAAATTTAATAGACAACAATGCTTCATCCTGTTTTTTTTCTAAAGCCAATATGTGGCTATTGAGTGTATAAACATCATGATCAGAATTTGATTGAAATATTTTATCTAAATAAGCTTGTAATAATATTTTGGGTGATTCAAGCCAAAAGTTACTACTCATTTGTATCAATGCTGCATCATTGGTTTGAGCAACCATTGGACGGTTTCCTAATATCCCCATGGCTGTTGGTCTTTTTACAGTGATGTTTTTGTTTATTGGTTCTAAGTTGTTTTCAGGAAATCTGTAGTACATTTTATCAGCAGGCTTTTTTCCTGATGATGAACAAGCAGATACCAAAATAATAACAAATAGGATTAGTAATTTTTTCATAAGTCTTCATCCGCAACTTTTGATTTATTTTTAAATATTAAACTTGATGGGTTTTTTCTGATTGCGTCTGTTGCTTCATTCATATTCATACTGGCACTTTCCATTTCATTGCCAATTGTTTCTGCATTTGCTGCTAATCCTTCTAACATTTCATGCGCCACATCAAAAAAATCACCCAGTTTTAAATCGCTGTTATTGATTAGTTTTTCACCTGACTCAACTAAATGATTTACTTTATCTAAACTATTTTCTACCCAACTACTCAAAGAAGTCATTTGTTTAGTCACATCTTCTAGATTGGCAATAATATTATCTATCCCCTCTATATTGTCTTCGTCTAAAAGTTTATCTGCAGTTTTAACCAGTTTATTTAAATCTTTTACCAACACATCAATTGATGTCAATATTTCTGGGATTTGTGTATCTAATGTTTTTGTTAAATTATCAACACGTTCATAAACCAAATCAATTAGCGGCGTTATTTTTTCTTCATTAAGTGTGCCAAAATCATTGGCCAACTGTGTTACTGTTGCCATGATATCATCACCAATTACACCATTAATTTCACTGCCTACTTTTAGATATGTGCTGTCTTTACCGGCATTAATGCTTAATGACATGTCTGATAACAAACCACTGGAGGCAATTTTAGTAAAACTGTCTTTTGGCACTTTCCAACCGCTGATTATGGTGTATTCTGTCCTAAATTTTAATTGGCCATTTATGGTTTCAGGTGTGATGTTTTCAACTTGGCCTACTCTGTAACCCTCATAATACACAGGATTCCCATAACCCAACCCTGTTACATTATTGAAGTAACTATAATACATATCAGTATCATCATTTTTACCACTCATAGTCAATAGCAAAAGTATGGCAATGCCACCAATGCCTATGGTAAAAATACCCACTAAAAAATAATTGTTATATATTCGTTTCATGAGATTGTATAATTTTCCTGTGTTAATCGTTTTAAGTATTCTTCGGGCTCTATTGTATCGTGTCTGGCCCTTCTTTCTAATAAATCCTGTACCCTTTTAATGTCTGAGTTTTTAACTTCTTCAACAGTTCCAGTGAGTAAATTTTTCCCTTGGTCTAATACAGTAATCTTATCTGCAATTTTAAAAGCTGAATCCAGTTCATGAGTTACCACAACAATTGTCATGCCCATCGCATCTCTTAAATTAAGAATCAATTCATCAATTTCTGATGCGACAACTGGATCTAAACCAGCAGATGGCTCATCGAAAAACAATAGCTTTGGATCCATAACAATGGCCCGTGCTAATGCAGCTCTTTTTATCATACCACCTGAGAGTTGTGAGGGCATGAGTTTTTGGAACCCACCCAAATTGACCACTTCTAATTTCATACGACTGATTATTCGAATGGTATTTTCATCTAACTCTGTGTGTTCTGTTAGTGGAAAAGCCACGTTTTCTCCCACAGTCATGGATGAAAACAAGGCACCATTTTGAAAAGAAACTCCTATTTTACGTAACAATTCGTGTTTTTCATGAAATTTTATTTTGTTTAAATCTTTCCCCAGTACATTAATACTCCCTGATGTTGCTTGATACAAGCCCATGATATGCCACAACAAAGTACTTTTACCGGAACCCGAGCCACCCATTATGACCCTGATTTCACCTTCTTCTACTGCTAAATTAACCCCATCTAAGATTTTTCTATCTCCATAATGGGTCACTAATTCATCTACTTTTATTAAATGTTCTTTCATACTGTTTTGGTGAGAAAATAACTAAAAATCATATCTGCAACGACTATTGCTGCAATGGATGCAACAACGGCTGAAGTGGTTGCTCTACCAACACCCTCTGCACCTCCTGTGACATTAAATCCAGTGGTTGCACCCACCAATGCAATTATAATTCCAAATACAACACTTTTAATCAATCCTTGATTGATATCATTAACTTCTAGTATATCAAATGATTCTTTTAAATAAGCAATCAATGACATGTCCAAAGATTCAATACTAAAAACTGCACCGCCCAATATTGCCATGGCATCAGCCACCAAAATCAGTATCGGCATAGAAATGATCAATCCTAGTAATGGTGGTAAAACCAAATATCTAACAGGTACGACTCCCATCACACGCAGTGCATCAATTTCTTGAGAGACCACTTGTGAGCCAATTTTTGCCGCTAAAGCAGCCCCAGATCTTCCTGCAACAATAATGCCAATAATCAGTGGAGAAAATTCACGGGTAACAGATTTTGCAATGGCCAGCAATACTTGAGACTCTGCACCAAAATCACTGAAAGCATAAAGTAACTGTATCGATAACATAACCCCTACAACAAAAGCCAATGCCATGACAATAGGCAAGGCATCAAATCCAATAACCCTGACTTGTTCAGCTACTTGTGAAAACCTTAGTTTTTGTTTAAATTTTCGTCCCAAAAACAACCAGTAAATACTGTCTAACAATAAACGGATGGCAAACCCCAAACGCTCCACTACCAATACAATGGCTGCCCCTAAATTTTCAATTAATTGTTTCATTGATCAAATAATGGTAAAGACTTTATCCAATCTGGCCAATTCCATAATAGCAGTGACTTGTTTGCTCGGATTACTTAGTACAAATGATTTAGAATGTGATTTGGCAAATTGTAGCCCTTCTACCAATGATGCAATTCCTGATGAATCAATATAACTGACTTCTGACAAGTCTACTTCTACTTTGGAGTCGGTCTTCAATGCTGCCAGTATTGTTTTTCTTAACTCATGAGAGTTTGATAAATCGATTTCTCCAGTGGCATAAACAATACAACCATCATCGATTTTTTTGAACTTAATTTCTTCCATTTTTATTGAGTGGTATTAACTTTATTTAGTTTATCACGAAATACCATAAAAAGTGATGAGCAGAGATGGAAAAGTGATATTTATAGGGTGTTTTACATTAGTCTTGGTAAGTGGAAAAGAGAATAAAAAATATTGTTGAACGTGGGTTTGTTTAATATTCTACTCTGTTACGACCTGATCTTTTGGCACGATATAATGCTTTGTCTGCTTTTATAAATAGACTTTCAAAGTCATCGCTGTCAGTATGCCACTGGCTTAAACCTATACTTACTGTAAAAGACTTGCAATCACTGCCTTGGTAAAACGATTGCTGAGGAACTTTTTTTCTTATATTTTCCATAATGGTTTTTGCTTGATCTATCTGAGTGTTTTTCATCAATACAATAAACTCTTCACCACCCCAACGGCCTATTTTATCATCTTTATTAATTGACTTTTTCAAAAATTTGGCGAATGCTTTTAGAATTTTATCGCCTACATTGTGGCCATATTCATCATTGATAATTTTGAAATAATCGATGTCAATTATGGCAATACTAAAATAACATTCTTCTTTAATGCACTTAGAAATTTCTTGATTAATTATTCGGCTGATTAACCTTCTGTTTGGAATTTGGGTTAAATCATCTGTTAATGACAACCTTTCAAAGCTTTTCATCCAGCGCTTACTCCCAACAAAAATGAGAATTGCGGCAACAACTAAAGTAGATTTTTCAAAAATGACAGTGTATAAAACAGAATGTATGAATATTTGATCGATGGCATCAACAAAGTAAGATAAAAATAACAAATAAAACCCTATATTCAGGCTCCAATAAAATTTATTTTTTTTATATTTTTGAATAGCAAATAAAGGTATTAGGATAAACAGGGCCAACAATAATTCAAGTATCATATTGAAAAAATTGATTTTTGGAAATTGCGGGAACAACAACAAATCAAGAACTATAACAAACAAACTTGATAACAAGACAACAATTACAGTTTTATAATTTTTGCTAATAGCAGAATTCATACTTTGCACAATTTAACACTCAAGTATATTAACACTGTCTCTTATACACATCTCCGAGCCCACGAGACAGGCAGAAATCTC
>CAJXVJ010000119.1 GCA_913061105.1 uncultured Alcanivoracaceae bacterium
CGGAGATGTGTATAAGAGACAGATCTAATACTGACTTCTTGTTCTACATCATCAGCAGTGACGCCTTTTACTTCTGGTCTTAATACGCCCACAGCTTTAATAACTAATGCATGGTGTTGAATAAATATCTTATTTATTTGCGCAGCAGTCAATGACATAGTTATCCATCATTCCATGCTAACGCGTTCATTAAGACACCTTTTGTTTGTTGTAACTTATGTGACTTACAGGCATCTAATGCAGATTTACCTGCTTTATTTGTAATCGCAGCAGCTGCTCCCATTTTAATCAGGCTATGAGCAATGGATGCAATGTTTCTGTCATCAACTTTATAATTACTTTTATGTGTACCGCATAAGATCATTAATGCAGAATCTCCATTGATGTCTGTTGAATTAATATCCATGCCATGTTCAAGCAGGTATTGAATAGATGTTTTGGCATTGTTGACATTGTTGTAGTATTCAGCAGCCAATGCAATGATATGTAACAGAGTTTGATTGGACTTATTCAGGACGAATATGTCAGCACCATTTCGATAGAGTATGCTGAGCATGGCATCGTTCCATTGTGCAGCGGCTATGGTTACATAACTATAATCAGATGGACCTAAAGCATTTATGTCAGCACCTTTATCAATTAATAAACCAGCTACTCGGCGACAATTTCCGATAATACTTGATGACAGCGCAGTACTTCCATTGTTAGAACGGGCTTCAATATTGGCATTTTGTTGTAATAAAAAGGACACAACAGCGCGCCGCGAGTGTCCACATGCACGAATCAAGGCAGTACAACCCTTATCATCGGTAGAATTAATATCAATGCCATCGATTATCATTCGATTAAGTCCGCCAAGATTACCTGTTTTGGCTGCATGAAACCATTCTTGCATATTGGATTTTTTTATTTTTTTATTAAATAAAAAAGATTTATTTTCTTTTGGTTTAATTGGTTCTTCAAGGCTGTCTTTTTTTTGTAAAGCAATCGGGCTTTGTTTAATCTCAGATTGCTCTGAATTGTTTTCTAAATCTATATTAGGTTTAATATCTATACTGGGTTCAATTCTATCAGATACCATATTTTGCTGGCGTTCTTCTGGTGCTTCTTGAACTTTCAAATCATTATCTGTGATGCTTTTATGATTTTTATTGGGTTGACTCTCTTCTGGAGATTGATAGTCGTTTGAGAAAAGTGGGAGTTCGATTTGGTTAACATTATTTAAATGAATCTCAATTAGTCGAGCCATCTTAGGGTGTTTTTGTTTGGCCAACAACCATGCAGACTTTTGATTACTATCTACCAATTCTGGATTACTACCGGCTTCTAATAGTTGTGTCACAATATCTTCTGTGGGAGACTTTTGTTTGAGTTCGATGATAAGTGCCGTCTCATCTTGATTGTTGGTTTGATCAACATCTGGTTTCTGTTCAAGCATTAATTGAACCATGCGTTTTTTATTTGATTGAACAGCATCCATTAAAGCGGTATTGCCATGCAGATCTTGTAAAGAAATATTGGCATTTTGTTGGATTAATACCTTGGCTTTTTTCACATGACCCAATAGGCTAACTGTCATAATAGCAGTTCGGTTTTGCTGGTCATTGGTATCAATATTGGTGTTTAAATTCAACACCAGTTGAATGCCTTTGGGATCATCTTTTTTACACTGACAAGCAGCAATTAATGCAGGTTTGTTGGGGTGGGAGTAGATGAAATTATTGTCAATTAGGGATTGGGCTGTTTCCCAGAGGCCATATTTCAATGCTGTGACTAACACAGAATTTTGCCGATCATCAACAATATGGTTATCATCTATACTCTCAAGAGCATCGATCAATTGTTGAGTATGCCCTTTTTTACAGCATTCAAATATGTGGTTTACTTGTGAATTTGACACTTATGAAATTGAGTTGATAAAACATTACTATAATAAATTTTTATCAACTCAATGTCTATTACATTAAGCCTATTCAAGTACTAAAAGATAATTTCTATAATTGCGATAGATGTTTAAAACTGGTTTGCTGTTTGATTTATCCAACAAAATTTTAAATTGTTTCAGGTTAGATATTTTGTTTTTATTGATGCCTGTTATCAAATCCCCACTTCTTAAACCTTGTTGCCATGCCTGTGAGCCGCGTTTGATTTTATCTAATAATACACCTCGATAACTGTCTTTTAGTCTGACAGGTAAATTTATGAAATGAGCTCCAGTTAATTTGATATGTAATTCTTTGCCTTGCATTTCTTTTCGATCAAATGTACTTATTCTAGTCTTTGTACTCTTTTGTTTATCATTACGTATATAGGTAATATCAATTTGGGTATTGAGTTCGAATAAACCTTCTTGGTTATCAAAATCGTGTTGGTTTTTTATTCGGCTATTGTTTAAATGTGAAATGATATCGCCAGTTTTAAGTCCAGCAGTTTCAGCAGGTGAGTTGGGTTCAATGTCTGTGATAATAACGCCGCTGTTTTGATCTAAATTAAAGGCACGGGCTAAATTGGCTGTAATGTCTTGTACTTCGAGTCCCAATGATCCGCGCCTGACTTGGCCAAATTGTACCAATTGATTCATGATCCGCTGTGCCAAAGAGGATGGAATCGCAAAGCCGATGCCAACATTTCCTCCACTGGGAGAATATATGGCGGTATTTATTCCAACCAATTCGCCTTTTAAATTAATCAATGCCCCTCCTGAATTACCAGGGTTGATTGAAGCATCTGTTTGAATAAAATTTTGGTATCCTAATCCTTGTAAATTAGTTCGCCCTAATGCGCTGATAATACCCGATGTAACAGTTTGGCCTAACCCAAATGGGTTGCCAACAGCAACAACGAAATCACCCACACGCATATTTGTTGAATCCACTAAATTTAGCTCAAATAGGTCAGTTGAATCAATTTGAATAACCGCCATGTCAGTGCCTTCATCGGTACCAATAAGTTTTGCAGATAGGCTACGGCCATCTTGTAAAGACACTTGAATGTCATCTGATCCTTCAATAACATGGTTGTTTGTTAATATATAACCATTTTTGGCATCCACAATAACACCTGAACCAAGTGATTGGGTTACGCGCTCTTGAGGGACATTCGGCAATCCATAAAACCAATTGTAAAATGATTGATTGCGGTTATTGACTCTTTGTCGGCTTGTTGAATGGATATTCACCACTGCGGGAGTGACATTTTCTAAAATAGGAGCCAGTGAAGGAATCTTAACTCCATTGACTTCTGTTGGTAAGCCTGCAAACGAGAATGCAGAGAATATTAAGCAGTATATTAAAATAAATTGTTTCATAGCAATAATGGACATATAAAAATCGTTCGGGTTCAGTTAAAATAGAGTCTTTAAGATTAAATTTCAAGTATGAATAAATTTATTAAAAATCTCTATGCCTGCCAACAAAAAAATAAGTCTCTTCTTTGTGTGGGTTTAGATCCTAATATGGATAAGATCAGATCACTTGGCTTAGACTTGTCAACTTGGTTAAAAAGCATTGTAGATGCTGTGGCAGATAAAGTGTGTGCATTTAAACCACAAATTGCCTATTTTTCAGCACTATCAGCTGAAGAAGAGTTGATGCAGATAATTTCATATATTCATAAAAATTACCCCGATGTTGTTGTGATTCTTGATGCCAAGCGTGGTGATATCGGAACAACTGCAGAACAATATGCCAAAGAGGCTTTTGAAAAATACCAGGCCGATGCAGTGACCATCAATCCTTATATGGGCCATGATACTTTACAACCTTTTTTAGACTACAAAGATAAGGGAGTGATAGTGCTGTGTAAAACATCCAACAAAGGATCCAATGAGTTCCAGAACCTTCAGTTGAAAAATGGCAACACACTGTTTCAACAAGTGGCATACAATGCCACTGATCATTGGAATGAAAATGAAAATGTTCTATTAGTAGTTGGTGCAACATACCCACAAGAATTGGCAGAAATTCGTACAATCGTTGGTGAAATGCCCTTGCTAATTCCAGGAATAGGAGCTCAAGGTGGTGATGTTGAAGCCACTTTATCCAGTGGATTGAATCAAAAACATGATCGTTCAGGACTAATAATCTCCAGTTCCAGAGGCATTATTTATGCCGGTGATAAGCAAGATACCTTTGTCAAAGCAGCCCAAGATGCTTGTGATACACTGAATCATCAAATAAATGACTTTTGGTCTATTTAATACAAGTAATATACATATTATAATGACGCAAAAATTTCACACCCAAAATAGATAAATATTGCTATGTCAAATCAAACACACACCTTGCCTCCAATGGGCGCTCAAGAAAATAAAAAAAGAAGACTCATATTACCTGTTATTGTTGTTATTGGAGTAACGCTTATTTTAGTTGTTTTTATGAACAAGTTTAAGCCTGTAGAACAAGAAAAGGATGATGAAATTATCATTCCAGTGGTTGAGGTTATTTCTATTGATCCCATTGATTATAATATTCCTATTAAAACTGAAGGCATGGTGATGCCACAGACCAGTATTAGTTTTGCATCAGAAATAGCAGGGAAAGTTATTTCAGTTTCGGAAAACTTCAGTAATGGTGGAAAATTTAAAAAGGGTGATGTGTTGGTTAAGGTTGATCCCAAAGATTATGAGTTGTCCATCACAAGAGCCAAAGCAAATGTATCGTCTGCTCAAGCCAGTTTATATTTAGAGCAAGCAAAGTCAGATTTAGCACGAAATGATTGGAAAAAATATGGTAAAAAAGGTGAGCCATCAGCATTAAATCTTAATTTACCACAAGTAGCCAGTGCTAAGGCTGCATTAGATGGCGCGAAGGCTGACTTAAACCTGGCACAAAGAAACTTAGATAAAACAAAAATTATAGCGCCGTTTGATGGTGTCATATTCAGTAAAGGTGTTGATGTAGGGCAATTTGTCAATACGGGTATGTCATTGGCAACAATTGCATCCACAGAAGTGGCTGAGATTCGTGTGTCATTATCAGATGAACAACTCATACAAAGCGGTTTGAGTGATTCATCTGAAAATACACAAGTTAGTATCAATAGTGAAGAATTAAAAGACATTCAATGGATAGGCAAAGTTAAACAAATTGAAGCCCAACGTGACTCACGTACCTTGATGAATTATGTGGTCATCGAAATAGAACAACCATTCACACAACAAGAAATGGCATTAAGGTTTAATACATTTGTGACAGTTGAATTTGCAGGAAAAAATTTAGTGGGTGTTTTTCCAATTAACCGAGAATTTATGTTGCTCAATAATCGGATTAAATTGCTTGATTCAGAATTAAAGTTGAATATTCAAGATGTAAAAGTTGTTTATTCTAACGATGATAGTTTGTTTATTTCAGAAGGCTTGAAAGCCAGCGACAAGGTAATCACCACTCAACTGCCCAATATTAAGGTGGGTTCACAACTCAAACTTGAAAATAAAAATGTAGCTATCTTATCCAAAACTAAAGAAGGTTAAGAACATGAATGAAATACAAAACTGGCGCAAAGGGCTAATTTATTGGTTTGCAGTTAATCCTGTTGCTGCAAATTTATTAATGGCATTCATCGTTTTAGTTGGATTATTTTCTGTATCGTCCATACGTAAAGAGATGTTTCCTTCGACTGATATCAACATGATTTCTGTATCGGTGGCATTTCCGGGTGCGGCACCGGTTGAAGTAGAAGAAGGTGTTTGTTTAAAAGTAGAACAAGCGTTAACAGGGATTAATGGCATTGATAAAGTTACCTGTACGGCCTCTGAGAATATAGGCCAAACTATTATTGAGGTGGATGATGCCTTTGATTTGGGTGATGTAACCAATGATGTGAAAAATAAAATCGATGGCATTATATCATTTCCTGAACAGGTGGAAAAACCGACAATTAGTCAAATTGAGTTCAAAATGCAGGCCATATTTGTTTCACTATATGGTGGTGTTCCTGAGAAGCAATTGCGCTCATATGCCTTTGATGTTCGCGATGAAATCATTGATATTCCTGGCATATCATCGGCCACAGTCGTTGGTGCTAATGACCTAGAAGTGCGTATTGAAGTTAGCGAGCAAACACTCCGAAAATACCAATTAACCTTTGATGAAATTGCATTGGCTATTCGTTCTTCATCTTTGGATTTACCAGCAGGTTCAATTAAATCAAAGAAAGGTGATGTGTTGGTTCGTGCCTTGGGCCAAGCTGACACCCAGGAAGATTTTAGAAAAATAATTATTCGCAGTTATTCAGATGGCAGTAACTTAACACTTGGAGACATTGCCACCATTACTGATGGTTTTGTTGAATCTTCGCGCTTTGCTACATTTGATGGTTCTCGTGCCATATCCATTCAAGTTAATGCCATAGGTGATGATGATATTATTGATGTGACCACAAAAATAAAAGCCTATGTCGCTTCAAAACAAGCTGAATTGCCTGATAATGTTAACATGGCTCAGTGGTCTGATATATCCCATTATGTTAATGGACGCATAGATTTAATGACTAAAAACTTAATGTTAGGTGGATTGTTAGTGCTGATAATTTTGTCATTGTTTTTGCGCTTAAAAGTGGCTTTCTGGGTGATGATTGGATTACCAGTGGCATTTTTAGGAACATTTCTTGTGATGGGATATGTTGGTGTTACCATTAATATGTTGAGCCTGTTTGGATTTATTTTGGTCTTAGGAATTGTTGTGGATGATGCCATTGTCATTGGTGAGAGTGCCTACAACGAAATCCAGCACAATGGCCATACGATTGAAAATGTCGTTAAGGGAGCACAAAAAGTAGCCTTGCCTGCCACATTTGGTGTGTTAACTACCATAGCCGCTTTTGTTCCTCTGCTGTTTGTAGGTACTATGTTTGGCACATTCTTTGAGGCCATTGGTTGGGTTGTTATTCTTAATTTATTATTTTCTTTGGTCGAATCAAAACTAATATTGCCTGCTCATTTAGCACACATGAAACTCAATGATGTTGGCACTGATAAACCAGGCTTATTCTTACGCATTCAAAGAAAAGTAAACTATTTCCTTGATCACTTCATTAAAAACCGTTATCAGCCTTTGTTAAACAAGGCCGTTAATCGCCCATATTTGTCTACATTAATTTTTGTTTGTATTTTTATATTGTCGATTTCGATGCTAACTAATGGTGTGGTTCGTTTTGTGATGAATCCATCATTTACGGCTGATTTTGTATTCGCTCAAGTAAAAATGACGGAAGGCACATCTGATTCAGATACAGAAGCGGCATTAGCACAGCTTGAAAAAATCATCATAGAAATAGATAAAGAATATTCACAAAAACGTGGATTTGAAAGTGGTCAAGTGGTGCAACACCTACTGTTATCAAAACAAAATCAATTAGATGGCAGTATTACTTTAGAATTGGTTAAAGATGACGATAAGATTCTTAATGGTGATGAAGTCCTAAAAATCTGGAAAGAAAGAACAGGCGAACTTATAGGCACCGAAGTATTGGCTTTTGGTTCATTGGTTGGTCCAGGAGATGGCCCAGAAATTGCATTCAAATTAACCTCAGATAATGTTGATGAATTGAAATTAGCATCGGCGGAATTGGCTGATAAAATCAAAGAGTACAATGGCGTTTCTGACATCAGAAATTCCATGAAAGAAGGCAAAGATGAAGTACAATTAAGCTTGAAACCGCGTGGGCGCAACCTTGGCTTATCACAAAGAGACTTAGCCAAACAAGTACGACAAGCGTTTTATGGTGAAGAAATTCAACGCCTACAAAGAGAAATTGATGAAGTAAAAGTCATGCTGAAATACCCATTGTCAGAACGTGAGACCATGGCCACTTTGGACAATATGCGGATTCGATTGCAAGATGGCACGGCGATTCCAATCACCAGTGTCGCCAATGTATCGATTGGTAAAGCCAGTGATGTTTTGATTCGCATCGATCGCAAAAGATCCAGTACCATAACAGGTGATGCCGATTTAAAAGTAGCGGACCCCAACGCGATTATGTCTGAACTCAAACAAAAAGGCGGTTTTGTTGATAATTTAACAAAAAATAAATATACATCAGTTAAAACTGCTTCAGATGGCATAGCCAAAGAGATGGCAGAATTAGGCATCGCTATGGGTAAAGGGTTTTTAGTGGCCATGCTATTCATCTATATGTTGATGGCGATCCCATTAAAATCTTATACACAACCTCTCATCATTATGATGGTTATTCCTTTTGGTATCACTGGAGCCATAGTTGGCCATTGGATTACGGGTTACACCATGAGTATGATTTCATTATTTGGGGTTATCGCTTTGGGTGGTGTAGTGGTCAACGATTCTTTAGTGATGGTAGATTTTATCAATAAATTCAAAGCAGCAGGGCACTCAACAATTGAAGCCGCAAAAGCAGCGGGCACACGCAGATTTCGAGCCATATTGTTAACATCTTTAACCACATTCTTTGGATTGGTACCGATGTTATTGGAAAAATCACTACAAGCACAGGTCATTATTCCTATGGCCATATCATTGGCCTTCGGTATTTTATTCGCCACTGTCATTACCTTGATATTGATTCCAGTCTGGTATGTGATTTTGGATAGATTCAAAAAGCCTAAAAACATTCACATTCCTGACCCGTCAGAAATAGTTTTGGATGAAGACATAGGTATACAAAATGATTCATTAAATAATCCAATTATTGACCAGGTTAAATCAAAGGACATGAATTTGGATGAAAAGTATTAAAAATTAAAACTTAAAGTTACCTATTGTCGACATTGTTAATCTAAGTTAGCAATAACAATCATTCTTGTTCATTATTAAGCCACTATTAAAATAACAGAGGCAATTATGATAACAAGAATGGTTTTTTTATTGGCAATTTTGACTTTAAATGGATGTGCCATGTTTGGCGACTACCATCCCAGGCATACACGTTCAACCAGTTTGGTTCAATTCCTATATCCAAAAGGCAATCCACCATTAAAGGATAAATTAAACCCTGTACTCAACCTTCCATTAAAGGTTGGTTTGGCTTTTATCCCAGAACAGAGTGATAACACAACAATAAGCTTAGCAACAAAAAATGATTTACTAGAAAATGTTAAAGCTTCATTTAAGTCCAAAGTTTATGTCGATGAAATAATAATTATCCCAGAAATATACCTACAAAGGTCACAAGGTTTTTCAACTTTAGAACAAATTAAAAATTTGTACCAATTAGATGTTGTTGCGTTGGTTTCTTATGACCAAGTCGTTAATAGCAAAGACAATATTATGGCATTGAGTTATTTAACCATAGTTGGCGCTTATATCTTCAAGGGAACAGGTTATGACGTTAACACCTTAATTGATTTGGCAGTGATTGACATCGAAAGTCGTAGTATACTGTTTAGAGCAGCTGGTACCAGTAGCAATAATGGTAAAGTAGCTGAAGGGTACAAACAACAAAAATACAGAGAAAAGCAGAATTTTGGATTCAAAATCGCAATGGACCAAATGCAGACCAATTTAAATCCAGCCTTGGATCAATTTGAACAAAGGCTGCGTGCCAAAGATCCAAATGACACAATCAAAGTCAAGCACAGAGAAGGGTATTCAGGATCATTCTCTTATGGTCTTCTTGTATTATTGGTGTTTATTGCAGGTTTTAAAGGTTTTAAAAATCGTTCTAAAAGCATTGTATAAAAACGTTTATTTTTTCTTAATAGTGGCTACTGTTTGTTTGATAGTGGCCCTATTTTTTTCGTATGCAGATGAAAACTTAGTATTTAATAGCCAACACAAGCTTCAAATTTGGCGCCTATTGAGCGCGCATTTTGTGCACACAGACAGGTATCATTTAATCGGTAACCTTTTGGCATTTGCGATATTGATTTATTTGTTTCCCATATCTCTTAAAAAACAAGTCCAAGTTTTTATTGTAGCGATTATATTAATTGACTTATACCTGCTTATTTTTTCCATACAGATTTATGCAGGTCTTTCTGGGTTGATTTACGCCATACCTGGTGCGTATTTTTTTCAATTATTAATCAAAAGACATTTCAAATCAGCTTTATTAATTCTTGTTATTCTTATTTCACATGTTTTTGTCATTTCACCACATGCTTCACAATTGCATTCAATGAATTGGCAACCACTTAAAGCGGCGCATTTATTGGGTTTTATCGCTGGATTATTGAGTTTAATAATGGACACTATATTGAAAAATAAACCGAGATGATTGAGGTTTTAACATATATTTAACTATGGATTTGTATACCTGTCTCTTATACACATCTGACGCTGCCGACGATCTACTCTGTGTA
>CAJXVJ010000120.1 GCA_913061105.1 uncultured Alcanivoracaceae bacterium
GAGATTTCTGCCTGTCTCGTGGGCTCGGAGATGTGTATAAGAGACAGGGTGATTGGTGTTTTTGGAAAAACTCTTTTAATTCTAATGCATATATTGTGTATTCATTTTCCAAAAAAGCAATTTCTTCAGTATTTATTTCAAAATCTGGAATTTTGTTTAAAATGGCTATTTGTTCATAAATCTGCATTATAATTTGATAATCCTCATCAGTTGTATTTCCATCATTTCGTTTTCTAATAAGTTCAATCTCATCATACAAAGCCAATTTCTTTTTCGCCTTGGCTTCTCTTTCCTCTTCAGTGATCTGATCATAACCGATTTTTTCTTTAAATAATTGATTGGAAATTTGTTTAAGTTTTTTATTAATTTCAAGGGCTTGAGACAGAGCAATTTCTTCATCAGTATCTGGTGTAATATTAAATAGGCGTTTAGAGAGACGCAAATAACCATCTCTATATCCTTCTTTGTCATCGATTAGCAATGCAAAACACGAATCAATTTGACCCTTATAAAAGTCAATTTGCACTTCAGTGGGTTTCATTGGAATTTCTGCAAATCGATCATATCCTTTAGTATATTCAGCTATTAAATCTTCACCTCTTTGTTTTTTATGATAGATCATCCCACATCTTTTGTATTGAACTAGTTCACGATAAGCAGTTAAATAACTCAACTCTCGATCATCTTCAAGTTTGGGTTTTTCTGGTAAATTGAGTTCTGATACAAGCTCTTTTGGGACTGAATCTGCTTTGGGTTTTTCTGGAATTGCACTGTCAGTAACCTTGGTACTTTGCTCAACCAATGAAACTTCATTAACCAATGGCTTGGTTGTATTTGGAAATTGTATAAAATAATAAATTAATATTATTATTACAATAACCACAATGTATTTAAGTGATTTTTTCATATGGAGTAGTCAAATTTCCTATTAGTCAATATGGCATTATAGGCAAAGAAATTAAGCTAAATCAACCTTTTATGACTAAATAATATATGCTCTGTTAATTACCGCAATAATTATGATTGACATACAGCACCAAATCATACACAAATAATTCAATGCTATATTTGGTATTTTCATCATAACCACAGAAAATAATATTGTACCAACTCTAATCTTTAGAATTATATTAAGGAGTTTTCAATACGTCATCCGCTGGTATATTTGCGCCTGGTATGTCTTGAGCTTTTAGTATTTTCTTAGGGCTTTGACTTATTTTAGTTTTTAAATAACTGATTGCTTTTTCTAATTGCGCATCCTTACCTTTAAAGTTTTCATGTGGTAGGTTATTTATTTCTATGTCTGGTTCAATACCATGGCCTTCAACAATCCATCGGCCATCATTGGCAAATTGTGGAAATTCAGCCACTCTTGCCATTCCTCCATCTGAAACACGGTTACGGCCTGTCAACCAAACTCCGGCGCCCGTGGTTTGTTTTCCAATGATAGTGCCCAATTTTAATGCCTTAATTCCGGCAACAAATGTTTCGCCGTCAGAATAAGTAAACTCATCTGCAAGCACCACTAAATGCCCGCCAAATGTTTGTTGCATATTACCACTTTGGTTTCCATTGTTTCTTTGCCAAAACATCCAGTTCCTGCGCAATAAT
Organism: uncultured Alcanivoracaceae bacterium; assembly: GCA_913061105.1. Lineage (GTDB taxonomy): Bacteria > Pseudomonadota > Gammaproteobacteria > Xanthomonadales > Marinicellaceae > NORP309. The sequence goes on from CAJXVJ010000120.1 coordinate 1,612, forward strand.
TTTTCAAGAACCCAGCTGTCAACATTGCCACCTTGGTTTCTTCTAACATCAATTATCAGACCCTGTTTTTTATAATTGTCATAAAACTCTCTGGCAAAATGCGCAATGTCTCTACCACCCATGGCTTGTAGGTGTAGGTAACCAATTTCTTTATCTGCTGTTATGACTGTATTTCTTTTGTTGGCAACCCAATGGTTATAACGCAATTGGTAGTTTTGCCTGGCTTCTACAGGAATAACGATGCTCTTATAAACTTTACCATCACGTTGCAGCTCGATTAATACTTGTTTATTTGCCTGGTTTCTCAATGATTGATGAACTGAAGCAATATTTGGAGTTTTTAATCCATTGATTTTAACAATCAAATCACCATTTTGGGCGTTTACATCTGGGTATGACAACGGAGATGCTGTATCGGGGCGTTCAAATTCATGGATATAAATGTTTTTAATAACTACACCATCTTTTGATTGCACTAAATCAGCTCCCAAGGCTGCAGCAGTTGCACTGTTCTCATCAACAGCTACATCGCCACCATAAACTTGTGAATGTAACGAATTGAGCTCACCTATCATTTGTTTAAATATATCATTCAACTCGTACCTGTCTGTAATTCGATCAAGTAAAATAGCATATTTTTTCTCAACAGCCTGCCAATCAAGTCCACGCATATTCTTATCATACAAAGAATCCCTGTGCATTAACCAGGTGTCATGAAATATTTGTTTCCATTCTTGTACTGGGTTAATCAACAACTGCCAATCATCAGTGAGTACTTGCATATTGGTGGTTTCTTTTGGAAATGATTCACCCGCATTCACAATAAAAAAAGTATCAGGCTCCTTGTGTACCAGCATTTTCTTACCATCATCTGAGAGTGAAAATGACCTAATATCACTGGTGAAGTCATTGGTTTTTGCATCCGAATCTATTTTGACAGAAATAATTTTAGCTTGACTGCCCGGTTCAGTGATTCGATCTGATAAGTAAATAAAATCTTTGTTAACTGCCAATTGTCTGTAATTGCCAGCATCTATCGGTAATTGTCTCAACCGTTGAGTTATTCCCTGCCAATCGACTTTAAATTTTTCAACCTTATATTTTTTACTTCTTTTGAGTTTTGATTTATCCTTAGATTTTTCACTCTTATCGCTAGGATTCGGCATCAGTTCATTCGGCTTTTGGAAAGCAAATTTTGCATCCTTTTTTAAAGCATAAGCATAAACTTGAGTCCGACGATCTAATATTTGACCAATATTTCGATCCCCCCATGGGTGACCAGGTGTGGCAACAAAGTTTCTATCAGATAAAAAATACAACCATTGATCATCTGAACTAAAAGCTGGAGAAAACGAGTTATATTTTAATGATGTCAAAGTTTTTAATTTTTTATCATTGATTGAAAATAGCCTTATTTGGCTGCGTTCTTCGTCTTTATGTTCGCTAGTAACAGCTAATAATTGGCTGTTATTTGACCATACCATGTGTGAAATTGGGCTTAAACCCATATTATCTGTAAGTATATTAGTGTTTTTACCAGATTTAATATTGAGTAAAAATAAATTACCGTTTTTATCATCATGGGCAAGCCACTTACCATCCGGTGACAAGGATAAATTCCACCTGAATATACTGCCATCATTGGTTAATTGTTTGGGTTTATTCGAACCATCCGCAGCAAATTGCCATATTTCAAGTTCGCCACTGCTGTCATTAATGGCATAAACCCATTGACCATCATGGCTTAAAATGGCATTTCTTGTGCGAGAATTAGCTTGGGTGGCAATCTGAACTAATCTAGATTTATCGATGCCTGCAATAGCCACTTGGCCTCGAGCTGTTAAAACCACTTTATCAAAGTCTCCAGCTAATTGTGCCGTAGTAAGGTGCTCTAAAGGTTTATTGAGCCAATGTTCTCTCATGTTTGGAAAATCTGATGTCAGATGTATTGAGATATCTTTAATCTTATGGTCATTTAATTCAATCAGTTTAAGGTCTGCTCCTATTTGATAGACAATTTCATCATTGGCTAAATTTGCAGTCCTTACTGGCCAATCCGTGTAGTGAGTTATTTGTTTAATTTCGCTTGTTGCTTTTTTGTAACTCCAAATATTATCAGCACCGCTGGCATCACTAATAAAATAAACTTTATCTTTGTAATTCATTGGTTTACGAATAGAACCCTTATGATCTACTGCCAACTGCACAGCTTCATTATCAGAACCTAATTTGTATTCCCACAACTGGCCCATGGCACCACCACGGTATACTTTTGAGTTATCATTTGATAATTGCAAACCAAACCTAACGAAATAAACCATTGAATTAGAATCATCAATAGTGGCTTCTACAGCATCAGATAATGGCAGAGTATTTGTTGTTAATGATTTTGGGTTAACTGTAACTATTTCCCAACTTCTTGGAATACCAAGATGGCCGTTGGTGCTATAAATGACCTCGCCTGTATTGGTCCAGCCAAGAACACGTACCCGGGCATTTTCATAACTCAGTCGTTTCGCCAAACCACCATCAATGCCAATAACATAGACTTCAGATGAACCTTCATAATTTGCAACAAAAGCAACCTGTTTTCCATCAGTTGATATGGATGCTTGGGTCTCTTCTGCTTCTTGTGTGGTTAAACGTTGGGTTTTTCCTGAATTAAGATCTGCTAACCAAAGATCACCTTCAGCGGTAAAAACTAAAGTGTCTTCATGAAGATCTGGATAGCGGAAATAACCCAGATTTGCAAATGCTATTCCACAATAACAGACGATGATAACTGCAATTAAAATCTTTTTCATACATCCCAATATATTTAGATTGAGATTATATTACTGAAATACTATTTAATATTCAACAATCACAAGGACAATAGTCAAAAGCATAACTCATTAAGTTTGGATTGCTAAGTATTCATCATCTTCAGCTTGCCAAAATTCATAGGCATTAAGCCAGTTATGATTGATAAGACTTATGGCTTTTATTAGCAGCCCTTTTTATACACTATTCATCAGAACAACTCAACTAATGTGAATCCAATTAATCTGTTCAATGTTACTGACCATTTCAGTAAATACCTATGTTAATTTTCCAATAATTATAAGCCAAGGCTTGTTTACTAGATTTATTAGAGGAATCGTAATTATTGGAGTTCAATTCGGGCATTAATTGATCTGAGGAAACTGGTGTTTGAACACTAAGTAATAAAATAATTATTGTTATTGCTTTTAAGATTGTTGGGCACATGTAAATCTCCAATGATAAGTGAATTTCACTGTCTCATATTCAAACTCTCATGTTCTTACTGATGTCTTGTTAATTCTTACCTTTTTCTTACCACTGTTGTTTTGTGTGGTAAACATGACTTATTACTTTCCAATCATCCGTTTTATTCCAAGCAGAATAAAACTAATGCGGTCTGTAAAAATCCCGAGTTTTAATGAACGAAGCATTTTATTTCTGGCACGCATTTTTGTTTTATAATGAGATTTCAAATCTAATTTCGTGTAGGCTAAGGCTAATGCTTTGGCTTCATTTAGAACTTCATCATATGGCACAATCTTGTCCATAAAACCTGATTCAACCGCATTACTTGGGTTGTAATACTCTGCTAACATGGTTGCTCTTGTGAAGTGTGCGGGGTTTAATCTTTGCCTATTTATTTCTATACCTGCTTTGGGAACGATTAATCCAATGGCCACTTCATTGGTGGTAATATTGTAGTTGCCTTCAGCGCCTATCCTGTAATCACCCGATAACAGAATAAAGGCGCCCATTGCCATGGCATGACCATTGCACGCAATGATAACTGGTGTTGGAAAAGCCAATAATCGGGCTGATAATTTAAAGCCGCCAGAAATCATTGAAAGTGCATCAATAACCCCTCTTTTAAGGATATTCAAATCAAACCCTGCAGAAAAAACATCACCCTTGCCTGTTAATATCACCACGGCATTTTGCTTTTGAGCATAATCTAATGCCGCATTTAATTGTTTTAGCATGGTTGGTGAAACTACATTCCGTTTATTGTCATCTATTGTGATTGTGATGACAGAGTCTTCTAGTTGATAGGTGATGACATTTGTATTCATGGTGTTGGTTGTATAATTAATATGGTATTAGTGTATCATATTTATTTCGTAAAATCTGTCCTGTGCAGATTGTTTAAATCAAGGATTTTTATTGTATTATTTGTTAAATAAACAAAATTAAAAAGACGCAGCTAATATTCGATTTTTAAGAAAAATACATAATCAATACATAATCTTCATGTTCACAATCTCCTGTGACGTTATTATTTCCGTACTAAATTAATAAAAACAGGAAATTACGATGGAAATCAATGAAGACAAATTAAATGCATTATTGGGACAAATAGTAGTTGAGATGGGTGCTGCTGCCAATGGTCCGTTAATCACTATCGGTGATAAGCTGGGGTTATACAAAACCCTCGCTGAATCTAAAGTTCTCAGTGCCAGCGAATTGGCCGATAAAACCGGTACGGCTTTAAGGTACGTACAAGAATGGCTGGCAGCACAAGCGGCATCAGGATATGTTGAATATGATTCAGTGAGCCACCAATATTATATGACCCCCGAACAAGTCGCTGCATTTGGAGATTCCAATAGCCCTGTTTTTATGACCGGTGCTTTTTACGCCATTACATCTTTGTATCATGATGAGCCTAAAATGCTTGAGGCCTTTAAAACAGGTGAAGGAATATCATGGGGCGATCACCATACTTGTTTATTTTGTGGCACAGAAAAATTCTTTAGTCCTTCTTATTCAGGCAATCTAGTCAACAGTTGGATTCCTGCTTTAGATGGTGTGACTGAAAAACTCAAAGATGGTGCAAAAGTGGCTGACATTGGTTGTGGTCATGCGGCCTCAACAATCATTATGGCCAAAGCCTTTCCAAAATCACATTTCATTGGCATAGATTTTCATGAAGAATCTATAGGTAAAGCACGAAATAGAGCCATAGAAGCGGGCGTAAATAACATCGAATTTAAAGTTGCCACAGCAAAAGATTATGATGACAAAAACTTTGACTTTATCACTTTCTTTGATTGTTTGCATGACATGGGCGATCCTGTGGGTGCATGTGCACATGCCAAAAAGGCACTAAAACCTGATGGCTCATGTATGATAGTTGAGCCTTTTGCCAATGATTCTATTAAAGATAATCTTAACCCAGTAGGCCGTGCATTTTATGCCTTTTCAACACAGTTATGTCTGCCTTGTTCTATGAATCAAGAAGTGGGATTAGCACTGGGTGCTCAAGCCGGTTTAAAAAGATTGACTGAAACCATTAAAACTGGTGGATTTAACTACTGTGAAAAAGCAGCAGAAACACCGTTTAATTTGATTTTAGAAGTTAAATCTTAATGAATTGCGAACCAAAGGAGTAATATCATGAAAAAATTGAACCGAACATTCTTGGGATTAGTTGGCTTTTTATTCATGCTGATGAATTCATCTGCCCATTCAATTGTCAATTGGCCAACTGGTCCATCTCCCTGTAATGACATCAATGATTTAGAATCCTGTCTCAATGGTGTTTCAGATGGAGAAATTGTTGAAATTAGAGCCAATGCAATACCCAGTCAGTCGGGTATTTCAGTCAGTCCAGCTAAAAGTTTTACTTTGAGGGCTGCTAGTGGTTTTACACCAGTCTTTGCCAGTTTTACATCACTAACATTCATTGGCTCTGATGATGACATTACTGTGGTTATTGAAGGAATAACCATTCAAGTAGGCAATATTTTAGGGGTTCAAGCAGGCATGGGCACCTTTAATGTGACATATAGAGATAATGTGTTAGAGGATTCATTATTTAGAAATGCCCTAGAGATTAGATCAGGAAATAGTAATCCACCATATGGGCCAGTGATTTTTTTAATTGAAGGTAACATCCTGACTGTTGAAGATGAAACCGTATCAGGAATTTATGCAGGTGGTTTTCAAGGAAACGGAAACCAAGGAACCATATCAAACAACCTAATCACTGCCACCAATACAGGACAGGCATCTACAATTTTGGCTACTGTAAGTTCGGCTTCCTATTCTGTAGATATAATTGGAAATGAAATTAATGGGCAAGGATTTAATTCAGGAATTGATCTGCGCTTATCTGGTTCAGGTGGATTTTTAAATAGCAGAATCATCAATAATACAATTTCTGGGCAAGTAAGTGCAGCAGGACATCCAGCAGGAATTTCCATGACAAATAGTTCTAATGGGTTCGGACATTCTGGCTTTTTAATTATAAACAATACTATTGCATATAATGAGAGTGGGATTTCTCTTAGAAGAAGCTCTGATATAAATGCAACACATTCAATGATAATAAAAAATAACATCGTTGCATTTAATTCGCAGACAGGATTGAATCTTGGATCTTCTGAACCATGGATTACAAATGATTATAATTTGATATTTGATAACACAAATAATTTTTATACACCTGGTATCAATGACATAGAACAAGACCCTTTATTAGTCAGCAATGTGGATTTTCAGTTGCAGTCACTTTCACCTGCGCTCAACGCAGGCCTCAATTCTGCAGTTCCTGAAGATATTTTGACAGACATTGATGGCAATATGCGAATCCATCAACAAGATGTTGATATGGGTGCCTATGAAAGTTCTGTAGCGATTGATGTGATCTTTAAAAATACTTTTGAGTGAAAATGACTTATTGAGAGTTTTGCATAACTATGTGGAGATAGAAAAAATAGAGAAAATTTATCAAATTGAACTAAAATTTGCGTGTAATAGCTTGCTATTGCCAATAATTATGGTGAAAAGTTGATGAATTTAATCATTTTTTACTCTTCGCACTAGTTATGCAAAGCTCTCTTATTTAAATAAAAATTAATAATTCACTCTTTTCTCCTTAGGCCGTTTTTCAATGCCTGCAACAATGCTTTGCCCTAACCATTGTTTTGCTACTGATGTGTATTTGTAGTCACCAATAATAACCATCTCTTTTTGTTTAACAGCCTTATCAAAATCATCCCATCCCATCCAAACTTTAGTCAATTTTTGAGCATCAACTGTAATTTCCACATCAATGGTGTAATTGTTGTCTTTATTGCAAAGATCTACTTTATCTACTTCAAACACAAACCAATAATTGTTATGGCCGTCTTGGGTTCCTGTTAAGTTAAATTGAACAATAAATGGATTGGGGAGTATTGCCAATGGTTTGGTGTTTCTCATGATGTCCCACATCAAAAATCGTGTATCCAGACTATCTAATGAAGGTGATGTCTGTAACCATTCTTGCCCCCATCCTGCCATGGTTATTATCACTGGTTCTAGTGCTTGACCTGCTTCAGTGAGTGTGTAATTAACTTGACTGCCTTTGAAGTTTGACTTTTTTTCAATGATTCCTAATACGACCAATTCTTTTAAGCGTTTTGATAACAGTGAACGTGACATGCGTGGCACACCTCGAGAAATATCATTAAAACTGGTGGAACCAAACAAAAATTCACGCAAAACCAATAATGTCCAACGATTACACAAAAACTCAGTGGCCATGGCTAAAGGGCAATATTGCCCATAACTCGTATATTTGACTTTTTCCATTGTTGATTTATTTTAAATACTTAGAGAATATTTATATTATCACTTGAAAATTGACTTATCCAGTACTGTTTCTGTACCAGGTGGTCTATTTTTTGCACTGGACGTAACTTTAATTTGAACTATAGTTGAGTCTCTTTAGTAATGAATGAGAAATAAAATGAAAAAATACATAATAGAAAGAAACATACCAAGTATAGGTAAATTTGATGATGCCACATTAAAAGGGGCTTCGATTAAATCTTGTGATGCGCTTAACCAAGTTGGTTCATCGGTGCAATGGGTTGAGTCTTATGTCACAGGCGATAAAACATTTTGTGTTTATTTAGCTGAAGATGAGAGTTACATTAAAAAACATGCAGAAATTTCAGGGTTCCCTGCCAACACAATTACTGAAGTTATCACTATGATAAGTCCTGTTACTGCTGGATAAAGATTACTAATTTTTAAGCCTGTACTTGCGCCGCATTTCATTGACCAAACGGTGACGTGAACTGGTGGGTCTTTCATGTGGTGCAAAATGGGCACTGGCAGAATCTAACAAGTTTATCGCATTTGTCAATTGAGTTAGTGGTGCAATACTCAATTCGCTTTCTTCGGTAATTTCATTTATTTCTAAGATAGCAAATTCTTTGGCCGCAATGTCTTCTGGCAAACCACTTTTGGTACACATACCATAAGTTCCACTGAGAAAGTGTCCCCACTCTTCTTTTATGTGTTGATCTATGTCTGTGGTAATTTTGGCATTATCAGAACAATGTCCCTGCTCTCTCAATTGCTCAATGGTGGTTTTGTAGCGTTTTACAAAGACTGAATAAATTTTTTCTCTGGTGACCAATGATTGAATAATTCCCAACCAAGATGCATAACCCATTGCATAGTATTCAATGACTTGGTCTTGAGAATGTTCGCCTAAAAATGAATCACATTTTAAATCTGTCTCTTATACACATCTCCGAGCCCACGAGACAGGCAGAAATCT
>CAJXVJ010000121.1 GCA_913061105.1 uncultured Alcanivoracaceae bacterium
CGAGATTTCTGCCTGTCTCGTGGGCTCGGAGATGTGTATAAGAGACAGGTGTGATATTGTCTAAATCATTTGGGTTTAATTTTGACAGGTCATCTATTTTATTTATCAATTCTACTGAATTAAAATATTTAAAGATAAAATCTTTTGTTTGCTGTATGTTGCCTTCTCTTTGTTTGATGTGTTTTGGATTCTATTCTAAAATGATTTTAATGTTTGGATTGTTTTTTATGGTTTGTTCGGCGCCCAATAAAACCTGAGGTTCTGATCCTTCTGTATCAATTTTTATAAAGTCTATTTTTTGATTTTTCAATAACTTATCTAATGGCTCAGCTTTCACAACGGCATGCTTTTCAGCCAAACCACTCATGGTTTTTGTTACTATTCGACCACTGCCATCGCGGTGTGAATTCCAAGTAAGAGTGACTTCATCTGATTTTGAATAGATCGCCAAATTTTGGCAAGTAGATCGTTTTAAAAAAGCATTGATATCTCGAGAATCTGATAACAAATTAAACACATCGGGATTTGGCTCATAACTGTAAACATAACCTTTTGGACCAACGATGTGACAAGCAAGTAATGTCAAAAACCCTATGTTTGCTCCAACATCAACCACGATATCACCAAGCTTAATGTGTTTTTCGAATAAAAAACAAATGGCGGGCTCTAATTTTCCATGAGTAATGACAGAGTAGGTTCTGATGTTTCGGGTATTGAGCAAAATACGTCGCCCAAAATATGTCAGTCCTAGACCAATATCGTCATATAGTGGGGTAAAACAAAATGGCTCTCTTTTCATGCTTTTATTTATTTAGCATAAACCAGAGGCTTTGAAAAAAGCCTGTTTTGATTTCTTTGTCATCCAAGTGATGGCGCTCAAAAAATACTTCTAATGCTTGTACTTCACCTTTGTCTAACCAAATACCTTGGCAATCGTGACAAACATCAATCATGATTTGAGAACAAAAGCCATGTTCCCTGCGGTCCATTTCAATCTGACTGCCAGCATCTTTGCATTTAGGACAATCCAATAGTTCTCTGTTTTTATTTAATGCATTGAGATGAGATGCGTTGACCAAATCAGGCATTTTGGCCAATTCAGCAGCGTAGTTTTTGCCTTTGTTGGCTTGAATGGCTTGTAATTCCCATTGATTTAACCACATGCCATTGCAAGTCTGGCATTGATCAACCATGGTAGCACGTTCGTATTCTATTTCTTGTAGCTCAGTGTTATCTACTGGACATTTCATCATTTTTGCCTGTTATTAATAAAAGTTACTATTTTAACTTATTTAATGAGAAAAAGTCTTAATAATTATCCATTTTCTAACAGCTGCCTTAAATCAATAATTCCTGCATTGGCTCTTGATATATAATTTGCCATAACCAATGAATGATTGGCAAATAATCCAAATCCTGAGCCATTGAGTATCATTGGTGTCCATATGGACTCTTGAGTTGCTTCGAGTTCACGTATGATTTGTCTTAAGCTGATCATGGCATTTTTCTTTTCTAATACGCCAGCAAAATCAACTTCGACTGCTTTTAATAAGTGTAACAATGCCCAAGTGGTTCCTCTGGCTTCATAAAAATTGTCATCAATTTGGAACCAGCTTGTTTGTACTTTTAATTCGCTAGGACGATAGGTAGATTGTGTAGCAGAAGAATCACCACTGAGATCTGTGTTTAAACGTTCTTTTGCTACACTGGCACTGAGTTTTTGTGACAAGCCACCTAACCGTTTTTCAACCAGATTCAACCATATCACCAAATTATCTGCCCGTGCATAAAATTGGGCATCTTCTTGGTTTTTATCTCCTAAGCGTTCTAAATAACGGTGCATGTCAGTAATGGCTTCTTGATACTGGCCTTCTGTTCTGGGTAAAATCCAAGAATTGTTATCAAAATGAAACTTTGGATCTGATTCTTTTAAATCTTCATCTTCGAGAGATTGACTTTGAGAACGGCTAAAATCATTGCGTAATGTACGGGCTAAATCCCGAACTTGAACCAAAACTCCGTATTCCCAATTGGGCATATTGTCCATAAAAACTGATGGGACCATCTTATCGTTGGTTAAGTAGCCACCAGGTTTGTTTAATAAGACATCTGCAACTTCTAATAGCGTCGCAGTGGTTGTAAATCCAGTCACCATTTGGTGACCGTGTAAATCTGCATGTTTAGCCGCTGCTTTTTTCACATCAAATATTTCTGGTTTTTGGTCGTAATAAAACATAAAAATTATGTTATATAAAACAAATACTAACAGGAACCATTTGAGTATTTTTAATTTGCTTCTTTTCTTGCCGGCTTTGTTTACAGGGTAACGTTTATCTGTCATGATTTAAGTCTCTAGAAATGTAATATTATTCTAGCAAATCTTTTCTACTTAATCATGTGCCAATAGTATTAATGTCAAATATTTCTGCCCACAATTCTTATCAAAAAATATTTTCAATCGCATTGCCGATGATTTTATCTGCGATAAGTATTCCTTTACTTGGTATTGTTGATACGGCGATACTGGGGCATTTGGATTCGCCCATTTACTTGGCCTCTATTAATATTGGCACCACCGTGTTTAATGTGCTTTTTTGGGGGTTTGGTTTTTTAAAAATGAGCACCACAGGATTAATTGCCCAGTCTCATGGTGCTAAAAATCAAAATAAAATCAACCAACAAATGTCACAAGCCTTGGCCATTGCACTAATCATTGCTCTGATTTTAATGGTATTTCAAAAGTGGATTGGTTCGTTTGCGATTAATTTAACATCAGTTGGTGGTGTAGCTGCAGAGATGGCGAATGAGTATTTTGATATTAGAATTATGTCTGCTCCTGCAACATTGCTTATCTATGTATTGTTTGGGTATTTCCTAGCCATACAAAAAGCAAATTTAGTCTTAATGATCATGTTAGTTAACCAAGTGGGCAATATGTTGCTAGATTACCTGTTTGTCATGGGTTATGGATGGGGAGTTGCTGGTGTTGCATGGGGCTCATTGTTATCTGAATATGCGGCCATTGCATTGGGCTTATGGTATTTATTCAGATCTAAATACAAACTGCCTAATAGGAAGCAATTAACACAATGGTTTGTGATGAATTCAGAGTTAAAAAAGTTTTTTGTGCTAAATCGTGATATATTTATCAGAACATTGTGTTTGATGACTGTTTTTGCATTATTAACCAAAGGCAGCGCGAGATTAGGCACTCTTGAATTGGCTGCTAACGCGGTGTTATTAAATTTCTTTTATCTCATGTCTTATGGGTTGGATGGATTTGCCCATGCTGTTGAGTCATTGTGTGGGCAAGCCTATGGAGCAAAAGATAAAAAATCATTAAAATTAATCATGAAACACGTCTTTATTATTTCATTTATTATTTCAGTATTGTTTAGTCTGGTATATTTACTTTGGGGCAATCAAATTGTGAGCTTGTTAACATCTCTTGATGAAGTACAAAATTTTGCTTCTAATTACATCATATGGCTTGTTATAATACCTATAATATCAATGCCCAGTTTTGTTTATGATGGTTTTTTTATAGCGACAACTGAGGCGAAAATAATGAGAAATTCTATGGTTTTGGCCACTGTATTTTGTTATATTCCTTTATGGTATATTTTTAGGCAATTTGACAATCACGGTTTATGGATGGCATTTTTAGGCTTTTTTATTGTCAGAACCATTGCAGTACATGTTTATTATATTAAATGGATGAAAAATTGGGAAGCATCATTAGACAGAATAAAAAAATAGGAGCAACATTTTTTAGAAAATCATTTATTTCTATTCTATTGATTTTGTGCGCCTTTAATCTGTTCGCCTATGATAAAAATAGACCCAAGATAGGACTGGTTTTATCCGGTGGTGGTGCCAGAGGGTTGGCGCATATTGGGGTTTTAAGAGCATTAGAAGAAAAACAAATCCCTATTGATTATATTGCTGGTACATCTATGGGTGCTATTGTTGGTGGTTTATATGCCACAGGCATGAGTACTGATGACCTTGAATGGGTGGTAAAATCTATTGATTGGGATCGGGTCTTTAGACCAACCACTGATCGAAAACAACAACAATACAGTGCCAAACAAGCGGACAAAAATTATTTTGTAGATTTGGAGTTGGGATTATCAAAAGCAGGGCCGAAGAGTGGCAAAGGTTTTGCTGGTGGCCAGCATCTTATGTTAGAGCTTCAACGGATTGTTGGATCAATAAAAGAACAAAATTTTGATGAATTTCCTATTCCTTTTCGAGCAGTGGCCACAGATCTTAATACTGCTGAACCTTATATTCTTGATCATGGAGATTTAGCCATGGCAATGCGTGCATCAATGGCCGTACCATTAGTATTTGGCCCAGTAGAACATCAGGGCAGGTTACTGGCAGATGGAGGCATACTCAATAACCTTCCCGTAGATGTTGCCAAAGAGATGGGTGCCGATATCACAATTGCTGTTAATATTTCTTCTCCATTGGCAAAAGTAGATGCATCTTCTTCGATTATATCAGTATCATACCAAAGCGTAGATGTGGCTTTGGTTCAAAATACAATACAATCTTTGGCTTTGGCTGATATTGTTATTGCTCCAATTCTTAAAGATTTAGGGGCTTCGGATTTTGTCAAATACGAACAGTTTATTAGTGCTGGAATTAATGGAGTCATGAGTAAATCATTGGTGTTAGATCATTTGAGTCTCAGCAAGAATGATTATCTAACCATGATTGATTCACGTAATTTATTAATTCAAGAAATACCAAAGCTAATTGATTTTGTTAGTTTTAATGGTAATGATCGCACATCAGTTGAAAGATTGAGCAGAAAAACCAAACACTTAATTGGCAAACCATTTGTGACATCTGAAATTCAGGATTTATCAGACGAGATAGCAGTGGATAACGACATATTAACTGTTACTTATAAGGTTATTACAAATGAAGTAAATCAACAGGGCATTGAATTTAATATTAAGGAAAAAAGCTGGGGACCTGATTACCTTAAGTTTGGTTTGAAAGTTGCTGATGATTTTGATTCAAATACACGGATTTCATTGTTAGCCAGACACCACAGGTATAACATTAATCGCAAAGGAGGAGAATGGATTAACGATTTTAGCGTCGGCAGCGTTTTAAAGTGGAGGTCAGAGCTAAACCAGCCTCTTGATTTTGCAGACAAATTTTTTGCCAGTGCAACTCTGTTACTGTCTAAAGATTCTCGCAGATTTTATGGTAATATATTTAATAACACTGAAGGTGGCAACCCAAATAATGATTCAGAATTTGATGTTCAGCCAACTGGTGAATATGATATTAAAGATTATAATTTTGGACTTGATTTAGGAATGAATATTACTGAAAACAGTGAGTTTAGGGCTGGGCTGTGGTTTATGGATCAAAATGTAGTATCGGTTATCAATGATTCGGAATTTGAAACAGCCATAAATAGGTCAACAGGAGTTCGATTTAAATATGGATTAGATACATTAGATAAGGCCATTTATTCAAGATCAGGAATAGATTTAAAAACTGAGTTAGGTTTTTTTGATGATGTACAATGGTTTAATTTTGATGTATTTCAAAGGTTTCCTATATCTGATAATACAGCTATTCACTTGGGTTTCCAAGGTGATTTTGTCCACAATGCTGAAGATGGAGAAGTGTTATTCGCATATGGTGGATTAGAGAACTTTGCTGGATATCCTCAGCACTCACTATTGGGGTTAAATGCCATTGTGATGGAAGTTGGTGCATTTACTGAGCTTGATAAAATTAATTTACCCATCTTTGGATCTCCTAAATTTATTATTAAAGGCCATTTAGGTAATGTGTGGCAACACCACATTGAATTTGAAGACATGCTATACGGATATTCTGCCGGTTTATCTGTTGATGTGGTTAATACAGTTTTGTTTTTAGGCAGTGGTTATACCGATGGCGGAAACTTTAGATTTTACCTAAGATTGGGTACAGGTTTTTAATAGTTCATGTTAAATCTAAAAGCTTATCCAAAAGCATTACAATTATTAATGCAAACTGATGGTACTGTTACTGAGTTAATTAAATTGCTAGCCAATGAAGACATTGCTGTTGTAAAAATCTCTGAAGACATTATAAATAATGAAGAACCCATTTTGTTTCGTCACATTTATCTACAAGGTAAAGTCACTCAGAAAAATTGGCTTTATGCAGAATCAAAAATTTATTTAAATAACTTACCTAAAGAGTTTGTCTCTGATTTAATAGACAAAACCATACCCATTGGGACTTTGTGGTTAAATTATAAAATGGAGACTTTTAAACAGTTAATCAGTCAATGTGAAGAAATTTCACATGAAACAAGCAAGTGTGGCTTTGCCGAGGACACAAAAATGCTTTCTCGTGTTTATCATGTCTTTAATCAACAAAAACCCATCATGGAAATTACTGAAAAATTCCCGATATATCGGTACAAAGGCCTCTTATAAATTTAAGGAACTAGAATCACTAAGTTTTCAAATATGCCTATGGGTTATTTGTCCTTTTCAAAACCATTGGTACTAATATCTGCTTTTGATAATTTGGCTTTGCTGATTAATTGAGTTAGGTCATTGATGACTTCTTTAGAATGTGAACTGGCTGTGACATCTTCATAAAATTTTGCGACAATACCATTCGGGTCAATGATAAATGTCTGTCTTTTAGCATAGTGCATTAAAGGTACTTTCTTGACAACATCATAAGCAGTTGACATAATTTCATCTTTGTCTGCTAACAATGTGAATGGGATATTGTGTTTGTCTGCAAATTTCTTATGGGATTCAATGTCATCCAATGATGCTCCTACAATTTCAGCTCCCATGTCTTGAATGGTCTTATAATCTTTTGAAAAATTTAATGCTTCAGTTGTACAGCCTGGGGTATCATCTTTAGGATAGAAATAGAGTACCAACCACTTTCCTTTGTATTCTTTTAATGTGTGAAATACTCCATGTTGATCTGGAATATCAAATCCTGGTGCCGCTTTTCCTGCCCATTTATCAGCAGCAAAGAGGTTAAACGTAATTAATAATGCGAATACTATAATGGTGTTTTTCATTTTAAATTTTTCCATAAGTGTGTGTAAGATAATGCCAATCTGTGAGCCAATTGTTCATTGGTGCTAAAGCCGTGATGGCCACCTTCAATGTTTTCATAATAATCGACTTGATAACCAAAATCCATCATTTTTGCTGCCATTTTACGTGCATGTCCTGGATGAACTCTGTCATCATGGGTAGATGTATAGAAAAATATGGGAGGATATTGGCTATTTTCTTTTAGATTTTGGTAAGGTGAATAGGTTTTTATGTATTCCCACATCTCAGGTATATCAGGATTACCATATTCTCCCATCCAACTGGCACCAGCTAATAATTTATTATAACGTTGCATATCTATTAGAGGAGCACCACAAATGACAGCTCCATATAATTCTGGGTGTCTGGTCATGGTAGCAGTTACCAATAAGCCGCCATTTGATCGGCCTTCAATGCCTAAATGTTTGGCAGATGTAATTTTTTTATTGAATAGGTCAGTTGCAACTGCCTCAAAATCTTCAAAAGATTTGTGGCGGTTTTTTAATAAAGCTGCAGCATGCCATGCAGGGCCGTATTCACCACCTCCACGGATATTGGCCAATACAAATACGCCGCCTCTTTCCAGCCAAAGTTTTCCATAAGCACCTGATAGGGCTTCATAAGATCCAGAATAGGAAGGTGTTAGTGAATTTCTAAATCCACCATATGAGAAAATATGGGTTGGATTCTTGCCATTAAATACAGTGTTTTTATTCATCACAACAAAATAAGGAACCTTGGTTCCATCATTAGATTCAGTAAAGTACTGTTCTACTTTAAACAAAGAGCCATTAAAGCTCTCATCTTGTTGTTTAATGAGCTCTGGTTTTAGTGTCTTGCTGTTTACATAATAAAGGCTTGGAGGTGTTATAAAAGATTCGAATTGAACAAAAAAGTCTCCAGTTTTATCATCAACACTACTGACACTTATTGCTCCATTGTCAGGAAATTCAATTTCTTGCGAAGCCCATTTACCATTTTCTTTTTTGGTAAAAAGGTGCAATTTGGCTTTTACATCCTCTAATACGGTGATTAGTAGTCCAAAATCTGTACTATTAACACTTTCGATAATGGTCTTGTTGTCTGGTTTTATAATGCTCTCAATCTCGCCCGTTTCACCACGTAACAAGCTTAAATCAATCAACAATACTTCTCCTTGAACATATTTTACTTGATTAAAATCCCAATCTTTTTTCAATGAAACCACCAGTCTTCCTTGATAATTTCCAGATATTGAGGCGCTATCAGGAAGGGTTAAATTAGTCATTTTGTTATCGTTAAATTGGAATTTTTTACTTGACCAAAAACTGGTTGATTCAGAGACAATATCGATAGGAGATCCATTATTGTCTAGTCGTGAAATATATGCCCTTATTGATTTTTGTTCAGCAGAAAACACAACTATTGCATCTTTTAATGAAGTTCCTCTGGTCCATTTTTTTATAATTCTTGGGTAACCTGAATCTGTCATTGTATTGATGCCAAAATCTGTAGCAACATAGATTGTATCTTTATCAATCCATGCTGTTTGTGATTTAGCGAGTGGTAATTTAAACCCTTTTTCTTTGAACTCTAGTTTTTCTAAATTGAACTCACTGACCTCTACGGCATCGCCACCACTCGGTGACAATGCGACCAAACAGTCAACTTCTTTGGGAGGTAAACATGTCATTCCACGGTAGTCATAATTCTTTTCATGATCTATAGAGTATTTGTCCATGTCTAAAACGGTAACCCATTTAGGTTCTTTTTTCTTTATTTCCTCGAGAGTGGTCCTTCGGTAGATCCCACGTGGATTAACATCATCTTGCCAGAAATTATAAAGCCAATTTCCTCTTTTTGATAAAGATGGTAAACGGCTTTTGCCATTGAGAACTGTTAAAGCCTGTGAATAGAGTTCATTGTAAAGGACATTGGATGTTAATTTTTCACTTGTGGTTTTGTTAACTTTGTTAACCCAATTCATTGATTTGTCAGACTCAATGTCCTCTAACCAAAGATGTTTATCTTCAGCATTTGATTGTGTGATAATAAAAAGCAATGCAATGCATTGAAAATAATTTTTAACTTTCATTTGTTTCTCAATTTGTGTGTAAGTTAGAAGTGTGATTGCTCACATATTTTTAAGAGCAAAAAGAATACCTGCTATGATGACTAATCCGCCCAATAGTGTCATCCACCACAGGTTTTTTTTGATAAAGCCATTGTTTAACTCTGAATTATCAGCATCATCAACCAGGTATTCTTCCGATAGTTGAATGTTCCTAGGATGTGAAGGACTGTATTTTGAAAAAGAGGATGTGCCAGGAGATTCTACACAATATTTAGCCATTCCTGAAGTGATATAATCACCATTTTTAAGCTCTACGTAATTGGCTTTGTTTCCATTTATTTCAATTTCTTCATTTCTTTTGCACAATAATGTTAAAGCTTCATTTACGTATGAAACTGTAAAAGGAATGTCTTGATCAGAGGTTGGGACATGAGTAAAACTATTGTGTTCACCAACGATAGTTAATTCGCCATAATTATTTGAATTAAAACTCCTTAATCCAGAAACAGATGTTAATAATAATCCATTATTATCGGAGTTTTTATTTAATTTAAATGGGGTGGAACAGGCTTTAGGTAATCGATTGTCATCAATGACTTTTAGATCCTGTCCTTCGATTTTTATATTGTCGCCAGGATGGAGAATTGCCATTTCTTTGATAACTTGATTATTGACAAGAATTTCTTCACCATTAAACACTTCAATAATGCATGCAGCTTTATCATGAATGATTGAAAATAGTTTTTTGTCAGGAAAGTCAGTGATATCAAATACATAATCACAAATTTCATCAGTACCAAATATCACATGCCCCAAGAGCGGCAATGATATTGAATCTTGATTGTTTATTTCGACTTGCATAGTCAAAACTCCCTAGTTTTAATAAAACGAAATTTGTTATTTCACACAGATAAATTTTTTCTCTTTTATACATTCTATAGCTGTCTCTTATACACATCTCCGAGCCCACG
>CAJXVJ010000122.1 GCA_913061105.1 uncultured Alcanivoracaceae bacterium
CATACGATATTTCTGCCTGTCTCGTGGGCTCGGAGATGTGTATAAGAGACAGGTCGTAGGGTGGGCAAGCTCACCCTACGATATATGAATTAAAATACAACTAATGTATACATGTTTACAAAAAAAACTGTGATATCATGAATATGTCGCTGTTTATTAATACACTATCAATAATTTGTTTAATGAAATTAGATTTGGAGTGAATTAAATGAAATCTATAAAAATATGTCTGCTGATGTTTATTGTTATAACGATTGGCGCATGCACTAATAAAGCCATTTATGATAATTTTCAACTAAACAATCGCAATGAATGCACTAAACAACCGCACTCAGAATATGATGCATGTATGGAAAGAACCAATATGTCTTATGAAGAATACGAAAGAAAACGCAAAGAAGATTTGGTTAAGTAGAATTGTACTTACACATAAAACAATGTACCAAATCTTCAATGAGAGGAGCGTAGCGACGTGGCAATCTGATGGTGTAACTGCAAATTCAAAAAGATTGCCGCAGTCGTTTCTCATTCGCAATTACATTAATTTCAAAGTTTCATTTGATCGATAATTACAAGACACTGTAATAAAATAAATTTTATCAAAGTAGTGGGAAATAAGGTCAATAAAAAAATGTTAATGTTTATATAATTACTCATATGTTAAATCAAAGTAAAATGAGTATTCATTTCGAAGCATCAATTGCAACTGCGTTTACAACTGGGATTTTAAGTGCTGTATTTTTGATTCTAAAAGGACTTATATTTTTTAATGGTGGATTTTACTTTTTAATTGGTGCAATGTTCAGTATTATTATTTTCTTTATACTTGGTTTTATTTTCTCATTTATATTATTGTTTCTACTTATTCCTATCTTCCGAAAAACATCAAATTTAAATTCTCTAATTGTATTCATAATTATAGGCATCATTGTGCCTGTTTATTGTCAACATATAATAAATATAGGTTATGCACATGGAATAAATCCATATTTAGAACCACAGAAATGGCAAACTATTATGATAATGATCATACTAGGCCTTAAAGGATTAGCGGGATCAATTAGCGCTTGGTATTCATTAAAAACAAATATTGATAATGATACTTAATATCATTAATAATTATATGTAAATTACAATTGCTTTTAATGCTTAAAGCTAAAAATCACCACTTACAAACTACTTTCCCACATTGGCCGGACTGCATTAAATCAAAGCCTGTTTGGAAATCATCAATATCAATTGTGTGCGAATGGGCTTTGGATAAATCAAATCCTGTGCGCAGCATTTGTGTCATTTTGTACCAAGTTTCATACATTTTACGGCCATAAATGCCTTTTAAATCAAGGCCTTTAAATATGATATCATCCCAGTCTATTTGAGTAGATCGTGGTAATATACCGAGTAGGGCGATTTTGCCGCCGTGGTACATGGATTTAAGTAAGTCATTGAAAGCATGGGGATTTCCTGACATTTCTAAAGCAACATCAAATCCAGTGATGCCCATTTCATCCATTACATCTCTGAGTCTTTCATGTGTAACATTGATGGTTCTGTCTGCACCTATGTCTTTGGCTAATTTAAGGCGATAATCATTTACATCAGTTATCACCACATTTCTAGCACCTACATGTTTACAAATACCAGCTGCTATTATCCCAATTGGACCAGCACCAGTTATCAATACGTCTTCTCCGATGACATCATAGGCAAGAGCACAATGGGCTGCATTCCCATATGGATCGAAGAAGGCAGCTAATTCTGATGGAATTTCATCATGAATAGGCCACAAGTTTTTTGCTGGTACGGAGATATATTCAGCAAAAGCGCCATTGCGATTAACACCTATTCCTATTGTATTAGGGCATAAATGTTGCGTACCTGCACGACAATTTCGACAAACACCACAAGTAATGTGTCCTTCTGCACTGACTCTTTGATCGATAGAATAGCCTTGAACTTCACTGCCAATCTCTACAATTTTCCCAACAAATTCATGGCCAATCGTCATGGGTGTTTTAATGGTTTTTTGTGACCATTCATCCCAATTGTATATATGTAAATCCGTCCCACAAATGGCTGTCATTTCAACTTTAATTAAAACATCATTGTGTCCTACTTCTGGCATAGGAACATCTTCCATCCAAATGCCTTGTTTTGGATGTTTTTTTACCAGTGCTTTCATATTATTCTTCTCTTAGGTCTTTTCTAAGAATTTTACCAACATTGGTTTTGGGAAGGTCTTCTCTAAATTCAATATGACGAGGGACTTTATAACCGGTCAGATGTTCTCGGCAATGTGCTTTGACATCATCAACGCTCATTTCAACCTCAACAACAACAAATAATTTAACCACTTCGCCTGATTTTTCATCAGGTATACCAATGGCTGCAGATTCAATAATATTGGCATGTAGACAAACAGCATCTTCTATTTCATTGGGATATACATTAAACCCAGATACCAATATCATGTCTTTTTTACGGTCAACAATTTTAAAATATCCTTCTTCATTCATAACCGCTATATCACCTGTTAATAACCAATCATCAACGATGGTTTCTGCAGTTGCTTCAGGTCTATTTAAGTATCCTTTCATGACTTGCGGGCCTTTGATACAAAGCTCACCACGCTCACCAGTAGGTAATGTGTTGCCGTCATCATCTATTATTTTACATTCTGTCGAAGGTATTGGCAATCCAATCATGCCATTGAAATCAGCCATTGTTGGTGGATTAATACATGCTGCAGGGGAGGTTTCTGTTAAGCCATAAGCTTCTAATAAAGTGACACCTGTGACTTGTTTCCAACGATCAGCTGTGTTTTGTTGAACAGCCATTCCTCCACCTAGTGCAAACCTGAAGTTCTCAAAATTTATTTGATCAAATCCAGGAGTATTAAGTAAACCATTGAATAATGTATTAACCCCAGTCATCGCAGTAAATTTATGTTTGCCAATCTCTTTAACAAATCCAGGCATGTCCCTTGGGTTTGTAATTAAAATATTTTTTGCTCCATATTCAGTAAATAACAAGCAGTTCGCATTCAAGGCAAAAATATGGTACAAAGGCAATGCCGTGATAACTATTTCTTCACCGTCTTTTAAATTGTCTTGATTCCAAGTTCTGACTTGTTCAACATTCGAAACCATGTTTCTGTTTGTTAACATCGCTCCTTTAGATACCCCAGTTGTGCCTCCTGTGTATTGTAAAAATGCGATGTCATCCAATGTGGTTTTGGTTTCTGTAAAAGTTAATGACTTCCCTTTGTTTATTACTTGGTTAAATGTGAGTGTGTTTTCAAGTTTAAAAGCAGGGACCATCTTTTTTACTTTTTTAATCATGAAATTCATCACTGAACCTTTTAATCCCAACATATCTCCAATTTGTGTCGTAATGACTTGCTCTACATTGGTCTCACCAATGACTTCAGCCAATGTAGTGGCATAGTTCTCTATAACAATAATGGCTTTAACCGAAGCATCATTTAATTGGTGTTTTAGTTCTCGAGGGGTATACAAAGGGTTGGTGTTAGTTACGACCATTCCTGCTCTTAGTATTCCCAAAACCGCAACGGGGTACTGTAGTAAGTTAGGCAGCATTATTGCGATTGAATCGCCTTTTTTAAATTTCGATTGTAAATAAGCAGCTAAATTTTTACTGCATTCATCCAGTTGTGCATAACTGAGAGTTTTACCAAAATTTACATACGCTGTTCTATTGCCATGTTTTTTACATGCTTTCTCGAGCATTTCTGCGACAGAGTCATATGATAAATCCCCAATATACTCAGGCATTCCTTCTGGATATGATTTTAACCAAGGTTTTGTATTAGTCACTTATTTACTCCAATAAAATTAAATTTCAGAAATATGATTATTTCTCTTATTCTAAAACAAATTTTCTCATTTGAAAATTAAAATATTATATTAATCATCAACTCATGATAGACTTTACATTATTGACAAAAATAATTTTAATTCTGAATGATTGATTCTACCTTAGTTGCGGGTTCTCCAGAACCGCATACAATAGCTGTTTTGCTACTCACCTTTGTGGCGTTAATACTTTTTACACGCGAAAATATTCCATTACAAACTTCTAGTTTATTTGTTTTATGTGCATTAATCCTTGGTTTTGAAATTTTTCCTTATCAGTTGCCCGATGGTAGCATATTCAATACCAAGTTATTTTTTATAGGATTTGGCAACGAAGCATTAATAGCAGTCTCGGCTTTAATGGTAGCAGGACAGGCATTGGTCAGAACTGGTGCGATGGAACCCATAGGTAGGTTGTTAGCGAAACTATGGCGTGTTAGCCCCTCTTTAAGTTTATTGTTAACATTGATAACAGGTGCTGTTCTTAGTGCATTTGTTAACAATACTCCCATTGTTGTATTATTACTTCCAATTTTAGTGAATGTTTCATTACGAACAGGGCAATCACCTGCAGGAACCTTATTGCCAATGGGGATGGCAACATTATTAGGTGGAATGGCAACAACCATAGGAACATCTACTAACTTATTGGTTGTAAAGGTGGCAGAAGATCTTGGGGTACCGGAATTCGGCATGTTTGACTTTGTTATGCCTGTTGCATTGACAAGCGTTGTCGCTATTATTTATTTATGGTTAATCGCTCCAAAAATATTACCCGATCGTTCTCCACCATTACAAGATACCTCTCCACGTGTATTTACTGCTGAAATTGAAATTAAGAATGGAGGGTTTGCTGACGGTGAAACTTTAGCAAATATTCGAGACAAAGCTGGCAATGATATTAATATTGAAAGAATCATCAGATCAGGTAATTTGTCAATGGCTACATTGCCAGATGTCGTTATTCGAGCTGGTGATCGATTGGTCATTAAAGATACCTCAGAAAACCTACGTGATTATGAACATGAATTGGGCGGACAATTATTTACCGGCAATGATGAAGTGGATGCCAATCATCAATTGGAAGCAGGCGATCAAAGAATCGCAGAGCTGGTTGTCATATCAGGATCGACTTTAGACCGTGTTAGAATTGCGGATGCCAGATTAAAAACAAAATATGGCCTCACATTATTAGCCATACATTCACAAGGTAAAGAAACCCGAGCAAGGTCTAAAGGTATCAATGAAACATTAATAAGAGCTGGTGATGTCCTTTTAGTACAAGGGTCATTAGGTGCTATCCGTGAAGTAAAGGCCTCAGGCTCACTTTTGGTTCTTGATGGTGGAGAAGAATTACCTCATACAAAAAAAGCGCCATTAGCATTAACCGTTATGGGTGCAATCGTTGGTTTAGCAGCATTTGGAATCTTGCCAATTGTGGTCAGCTCTGTGATTGGTTGTTTGGTATTAATCGTAACGGGTTGTTTGCGTTGGAAAGACGCAACCAACGCCTTAAGTGCGCAAGTGATATTTATCATTGTCGCCTCCCTGGCATTGGGCGTGGCTTTGATTCAAACAGGTGGAGCGGATTTTTTAGCGGGTTTGTTTGTTGCCAGTACCCAAGGTTTTTCTCCAGGTGTGGTTTTGGCCATTTTAATACTTTCTATGGCTGTCATGACAAATGTGGTTTCAAATAATGCAGCTGCAGTTATAGGGACGCCAATCGCTGTTAGTATTGCACAGACACTGGGCATGCCGGTTGAGCCATTTGTCTTAGGAGTTTTATTTGGGGCAAATATGAGTTATGCTACACCAATGGCTTATCAAACAAATCTGTTAGTTATGAATGCAGGTGGTTATAAATTTTCAGATTTTGTAAAAGTTGGTGTTCCATTGGTTATAATAAATTGGTTGATGTTATCAGCAATACTAACATGGGTTTATAAACTTAATTAAAAAGGTGTATTAAAATGGGTGAAATGAACATATCTCGAGAACACTCTGATAAGTTACGCAGAAGATTTATGCGCGCAGTTCTCAATGATTTAAGCGCATTGGAAATCATGATTAATGATGGATTAATTGAGTCTGGTATAACGCGCATAGGTGCCGAACAAGAAATGTTTCTTGTTGATAAAAACTATTCACCAGCATGTAAATCTGTAGAAATATTAGACGATATTGACGATCCTCGTTTTACTTTTGAAATTGCAAAGTTCAATCTTGAAGCCAACCTAACTCCTGCAGAATTGAAAAGTAATTGTTTACGTAAATTAGAAAATGAAATCAATGAAACATTATTGATTGCCAAGAAAGCAGCTGGAAAACATGGAACTCAAATTGTCTTAGCTGGCATATTGCCAACATTAAAACAAATGGATTTAACTCTGGATAATATGGTACCAATTGACAGGTATTTCGAGTTAAATGACACACTTAAACAATTAAGAGGATCTGATTTCAGGTTAAATGTCAGGGGCATTGATGAGCTATCAGTGACACATGATAGTTTTATGTTAGAAGCATTAAATACCAGTTTTCAGGTACATTTACAGGTTAGTAGTGAAGATTTTGTACATAAATATAACATTGCACAAGCCATTACAGCACCAGTCATGGCTGTTTCTGTTAATTCTGGTTTAATACACCACAACCGGCTATGGCATGAATCACGCATTGCTGTATTTCAAAATTCAGTAGACACAAGGTCAGACACCTTGCAACAACGAGGCATGTTGCCTAGAGTTTATTTTGGCAAAGAATGGGTGAGCTCTGTTTGTGATATCTTCAAAGAAGACATATCTAGATTTCCAGTAGTTTTGACTGCTGACTTTGATGAAGATCCTGTTGGCATGTTAAAAGAAGGCATTACTCCAAAATTAAAAGCTTTGATGCTTCACAATGGCACAGTTTATAGATGGAATAGGCCATGTTATGGTGTCGTTGACAACGTCCCACATTTACGCATTGAAAATAGAGTTTTGCCAGCTGGTCCAAGTGTCATTGATGAAGTCGCTAATACAGCCTTCTTTGTTGGTTTAATGGTAGGTATGTCGAATAAATACGATGACATTACTCAAGTATTAAGATTTTCCGATGTTGCCAATAACTTTTTGAATGCCACACGAATAGGTTTAGAGGCAAAATTTCATTGGCTAGACCATCAAACCATTACTGCATCAAAATTGATATTGAACGAATTGTTACCAATAGCACGTGATGGCTTAATTCAGGAAGGGTTAGACAAGCAAGACATTGATAGGTATCTTGGAGTAATCGAAGACCGAACACAATCCAAACAAACTGGTGCAAAATGGGCAATTAAATCTATCACTGAGATGGATGAGAATATTTTACCAGATGAAAAAGTCAGATCGATTACTGCAGAAATGGTGATTAACCAAAAAACTGAAGAACCAGTACACAAATGGAAATTAGCAAAAGCTTCAGAAACACTCGATTGGCGGGCTACATTTCAACGTCTGGGTCAATTTATGACAGAAGAATTATTTACAGTTAGACCCGATGATCTATTAGATTTAGCAGCCAGCATCATGGATTGGAAACATGTAAGACACGTTCCTGTTGAAAACGATAAAGGCCAATTGGTTGGTTTGATTTCTCACAGAGCCATATTAAGAGAAGTTTCACGTGGCCGAAACAATAAAGAGGATCCCTCAGCAGTAAAAGATGTAATGAGAGAGAATCCCATAACAGCTCCACCTGACATGCGCACAGCCGATGCCATTCGAATGATGAGAAAAGATAAATTAGGTTGTTTACCTGTGGTAGAAAAAGGCAAGCTTGTTGGCATAGTAACAGAACGAGATTTAATCAATGTAGCTGGTAAACTCTTAGAGGATCAATTAGAAATGTATAATGAAAGTTAATGACTAAAATAGCCATTTTTGTCGATATACAAAACATATACTATACCACTAAGGATATGTTTAATAGGCAATTTAATTATAGAAAACTTTGGGAATTAGCCAGTACTCAAGGAGAAATAGTCACAGCCAATGCTTATGCCATACATAGGGTTGATGACAAACAGCACAAGTTTCAAACAGCATTAAAACACATTGGTTTTGAGGTTAAATTGAAACCTTACATCCAAAGGGCTGATGGAACTGCCAAAGGAGATTGGGATGTGGGCATCACCATAGATGTTATGGAAACAGCTGAAAAAGTAGATAAAATCATATTGTTATCCGGAGATGGTGATTTTGATATGTTATTAAAAAGAATCTCAGAAAAACATGGTGTAAAAACAGAAGTTTATGGTGTAAAAACTTTGACATCAAACACACTCATACAAGCCGCAACTAAATTTAATGCGATTGATGATTCATTTTTATTATAAAGGCACATGATAAAACTAATCAAATTTATTGCTCTAACGATTTGTATAGTCCAATCTGTAAATGCTCAAAATTCCCAACAAAAACTCAATGAAAAATATTTAAATTATTATTTAAAATTACAATCTGATCCACAATCAGTTCTTGATGATATTTTATCCAATTCTAATTCTGATAATAATCACGATAACACCCAACATCAATATATTTTAAGTCAAGCTTATTATGCTTTGGTTTTTCCTGAAAAAGCCATCAAACATGCATTGTTAGGTTTAGAATTAGTTGATA
Organism: uncultured Alcanivoracaceae bacterium; assembly: GCA_913061105.1. Classification (GTDB taxonomy): domain Bacteria; phylum Pseudomonadota; class Gammaproteobacteria; order Xanthomonadales; family Marinicellaceae; genus NORP309. The sequence continues at coordinate 8,525 of CAJXVJ010000122.1, forward strand.
AAAACAAACAGCCATGGATGTATTATAAGTTACAATTATCACTAGCATTGGCACACGACGTTGCAGGTAACCCATCCAAAGGCGTAATTGGAGCAAAAGAATCTCTCAATTGGGCTAAATTAAACCAAGTTCCAGACCTTGTTATAGAAGCATTAACCACTACAGGTTACCTCAATTTAAGTATGGGTAAATACATAGAATCACTTGACGTACTGCAACAAGCTTATGAAATGGCTAAAGAAAGCCAGAATATTTCACATGAAGAGATTGCTGGGGTCATTGCTTTAGTCTATGAATACAGAAAAGAGAATGAATTATCTATCCCATTTTTTATGGAAGTTGCAGAATACCATAGAAATAAGAATAACTGGTTAGAACTAAGCATTGCTTTATACGGATTAGGTAGGGCACATATGGCAACAGGTGAAACTGATCTAGGTATGAGAGAGCTACAAGAATCAGCAGACATTTCAACTCAAGTTGAAGACCATCAAGGAGTTGGGTATGCATTAAAGGAAATGGCAGGATATGCCATAAGCCAAGGTAATTACCAAGAGAGTGAAAAGATGTTGCTGAAGTCATTAGAAGCATTTGAATTATCACAAAATCGATTGATGTTGTTTGACACATATAAAGTTTTGACACATTTAAAACTAAAAACAAATCAATTAGATTTGGCACAATCTTATCTCGAAAAAGCACTGACATACATAGATGAAAGTAAACATCCACATCAATTTATTGCTATTAAAAGATTGGCTACAGATGTATTGGCACACAAAGGAGATTTTGAACGGGCATTCAAAGATTTACGTAACCTTATTAACAAAGAAAAACGCTTGATAACTCAACAAAGTACACAACAATTACACCAACTTCGTTCAAAATTTGAACTAGACAGTAAAGTAAAAGAAAACAAAATTCTTTCCCAAGATGTAGAGTTGAAAAACACAAAAATATTGGCACAAAACCAGCAAAATAGGTTATTACAATTGTTATTTATTTTTGCCATTACAGTTATTGGTATGTTGATATTTATTGCCATAAGGTTAAGAAAAAATAAAAAACATTTTGAATATTTAGCCAATTATGATGATTTAACTCGCGTTTACACACGCTCTAAGACTATTTCATTACTCAACAATGCTTTTGAAAATGCCAAAGTAAAACAACAAATGATGTGTGTGGGAATGATGGATTTAGATTACTTTAAAAACATCAATGATAAATTTGGGCATGCAGCTGGAGATTTAGTTTTAAAAGAAATGGGTCATTACTTGTTGAATCTCACAAATAATAATGACATTTGCGGAAGATTCGGTGGGGAAGAGTTTGTTGTTGGCTTAATTAATACAAGCACGAAAAAGGCCCATGATACTTTTGAAAAAATAAGAAATGACATTGAATTAATGCACAAAAACCATAACAACGATGACCTAAAGGTTACTGTCTCAATAGGATTTTGTAGCAATTCACAGCACAACAATATCTGTCTCTTATACACATCTGACGCTGCCGACGATCTACTCTGTGTA
>CAJXVJ010000123.1 GCA_913061105.1 uncultured Alcanivoracaceae bacterium
CAATTGTTCCCACATTTACATGGGGTTTGTTGCGTTCAAATTTTTCTTTAGACATTGCTGTTACTCCACTTAATATTTATTGTTCTAAACATAAATGCTTAAAACTCTCATGTTTGTTATTTTGTTTGGGTTTTACACATTAAAAACTGGTGCCCATAACTGGAATCGAACCTGTGACCTCTTCCCTACCAAGAAAGTGCTCTACCGACTGAGCTATATGGGCAAAACTCTTTATCCTTAATCTGGAGCGGGTGAAGGGAATCGAACCCTCGTGGTCAGATTGGAAATCTGAAGTTCTACCATTAAACTACACCCGCAATCAACATATAATACTTGATTCAAATTGGTGGAGGGGGCAGGATTCGAACCTGCGTACTCAGAGAGAACGGATTTACAGTCCGTCGCCTTTAACCACTCGGCCACCCCTCCAACTCAAACAAAGCAAGGCATTTTCATGGAAATCATATTTCATGTCAACCTATATTTAGCTTTTTTATTATTAAATTGGAAAATAAATTTAATTAACCCATAATTCAATAAAAATAAATATTACAAACCAAATTTTAGCCTTAATTTCGACTGATTTAACATCAATCAGAAAGTGGTTGCCAATAATTTCTTTTGCAGGCGGCGTATTCTACATGCTTTTTTTCAAAAATGTAATCACAATATTGATAAATTTTAGCAAATTTTACAGAAATAGCTATGGTCCTTGAAATAACAACCTCTTGTTGACCAATGAGATAATCTAAAACTACTTTTCTATCCATCTCATCAATTTTATTCCAACCATAAAACAAGACTTCTGCCAAACTATAAACAACTTGCCTTTCATGTTTGCCATATTTTATTGATCCCGCCACATCACTCTGTTTTAATTGCCCAGACAAACTATCCACTTGAGCAAGTCCAGAATAGTAATATGGCCACGAAGGTCGTGTTTTCAACAACCTTTGATACAATAATTTTAATTCTTCAGGTTTTTTTATTTTATTTAATAAACTCGCCCTGATATATAGCTCTAAATTTGCAGGATCCTGCAGGTAACTGTCATAGAAGTATGAATCTTTCTGGCTTGGGATTTGCAAGTGTTTTGTCGCATCCTCTCCATTGCTTATGGTATTGACAACTGCCCTATTGTCTTCAAAATAAATATTAGAGGCAAATATTGTTGCGTAAAAATACAAACATACTGTGAAAAATAGGATGACAACAGTTGAATATATTTTTTGCTTCATATTTAAATTTTATCAAGCACTCTTTTTGGGCTTGCTATTATCGCGGTTATTTGGACTCGAATGGTATCCATAATGCCCATAATAATTGCCCTCATACCTATAATATCGTCCATATCTTGCCTTATTGGTTTTTAATCGATTCAACGATACCCCAATTACATGTGCAGACACGCGTTGCAATCTTTTAACAGCACTTTCAACCAATTGAGACGGTGTTGACTCATGTTTGATCACAAACAAAACACCATCTACCTTCTGAGATAAGACCAATGCATCGCTGACAGCCATTACAGGCGCGCAATCTATGATCACAAACTTATACCTCTCTTTAAGTTTACTTAAAAGCATTTCAAATTTGTCAGATGACAACAATTCCAAAGGATTTGGCGGGATAATTCCTGAAGACAATATATGTAATTTTTTAGATTTAGGATCTATTGAGATGCTTTCCGCAAATCCTGACTCTCCTGTAATTAACGATGACAACCCTTTTTGATTAACCGTACCCATGTTTTTTTTCATCATTGGTCTTCTTAAATCAGCTTCAACCAAAATCGTGTCGCCAAGATGAGACAAGGAATGGGCTAAGTTCATTGCTATAGTTGTTTTACCTTCACTCGGCACTGTAGAAGTAACCAATATGGTCTTGTTTTCTTGATCAGGCATAGACAACAACACACCTGTTCTTAAGGTTCTAATTGATTCTGCAAAGGGTGATTTTGGGGTTTCTATAAATTGCATAGACGGAGAGACATCACTGTCTTTTTCCAATATATCTGGCAACATACCAATGACAGGAACACCAAGCTTACTTTCAACTTCTTCACTTGACTTAAAGGTATTATCAAAGTGCTCAATAAGAAAAGCAACTCCCAAACCCAATAATAGCCCAATGAATAACCCGATAAGCACTATTAATCTCTTATTTGGCTTATAGGGGTAGGTTGGCACAACAGCCTTGTTCAATACACGGGCATTGATGCCTTGTAATGAAGCTGACTTTACTGCATCTGTTTCTTTAGATTGTTTTAAGAAAGCAGCATAAATTTGCTTGTTGTAATCATAATCTCGCATAAGGGCATCGTATTCAAACGCCAATGCATTGTTGGATGAAATTTCTCCTTTAATGGAACTTATGCCTCGCTCTTCATGAGATATTTCTTGTGTAATGGTTTCATAATCAGCAATCACTAAATCAGCAGACGTTACCAATATTGAATGGTATTCATTCTCAGCCAACCTATTTGACTCCATGGCCTGTTTCATTTTTGGATGCTTTGGCCCATAAACCAAACCCAATTCAGATACTGTAGCCTGTGTTCCAGCAAACCTACTTTTTTGTTTGATGACTTCTGGCTTTTCTAACAATGCAGGAATTCGTGCCAATTTTTTAGGATCACTGTCAACACTAATAATACGCCTATACACAGATTCCAAGTTCAATTTATCACGTTTTAATTCATTGATACGAGAACTCAACTGGCCTAATTCTTGGACAGCCAATTCATCACTGTTTTCTGGCAAAAACACTTTGTGCCTTGCTTGGAATGCCTTCAAGTCTTGTTCTGATTTAGCAACCTTTTTCTCTAACTCAGGCAATTGTTTAGAAATGCTTTCGCCAGTTCTTTGCTTGGCATTAATGCCAGACTCAATCACTTCTTCAATATACGACTCTGCCAATGCATTGGCTTTCAATGTTGCCAAATAAGGGTCATAATCATCAAATGCAATATTAAAAACACCACTGCCTTTGGATTGTGTCACAGACATGGTATTTTGAACATTCTGAATTGCCATCAAAAACAATTCATCATCAGTCATAGATTTTGTGTCTTGAACACCCAATCCAGGAATAATTTTTTCATACCACTTTAATTCCCTGATTTTAGGAATAAATTTTGATACACCAATTCTCTCAACCACTCTTTTGGCAACGGGTTTAGATTTAAGCAAGTGAATTTGATTTGGATAAAATTCCCAAACCATTCCCATCATGCCATATATTTGCTCTAACGAAGCCATTCTATTTGGTCTATCAATCAGCAAACTAGATGAAGACTGATAAACTGGTTTGGCCTTTATGGCCAAATACAATGAAAACATTGATGAAATAATGACCAGTGTCATAACAATCAACCAATGCTTTCTGACCAACAGTAAAAAATCTTTTATGTCAAAAGATTTTTCTTGAGGGATGTGATTGTTTTGATTTGATTCCATCTTAATAAATGTTTAATAATTCAAAGAAGGCTATCTTAAAAGAAACTTTCTTTAATTAAGATAATATCACCTGATGCCACTGCTTGATCCATGCCTACTTTGATTTCTTGCTGTGATCTATCACTGGCTTTGGTTAAGTATATTTTTTTCTTGCTGGCTCTTTCAGTTAATCCTCCAGCAAGAGAAATGGCTTTACTTACAGTTAGCCCCACTTCATATGTATAGGAGCCCGGAGAATTCACCTCACCTTGAATAAAGAACGGCTTAAATGATTTTACAAAGACAGTCACTTGCGGGTTCACAAAATAACCATCTTTCAATTTATTCACAATTTCTGACTTAATGGCCTCTACCTCTAAACCATCAACATTAATTTTTCCAACAAATGGGTATTCAATATTTCCTAAAGCATCAACAGTCACATCCATGGTTAATTCTGATTCACCATAAACCTCCAAATGAAGTATATCACCTGAAGCCAAGTTGTACGCATGCGAAGAAAAGGACATTAACAATAATGCAACAAAGAGCAGTTTATTCATTAATACTTTAACTGTCATATCATTATTACTATTTTGACAATTCTAAAGTCAGCAACCAAGAATTATCTTCATAACTAAAATCATTCACCGATGAGTTCCTGTCATAATGCTTAAAACCCAGCCCTGACATTAACCAATCAGAAAATTGATACTTGGCAGAAACACCATAATACTTGGTTCTGTCATCTCTTGGGTGCTCTTTGTAATCTTCATCAGAGATACCAATATTTGCAGTTGTGCTAAATCTGTCTTTCCAAAAATGCGTCCAGCCCATATCCGCTGAATTTCTCACAACATAAGAGCCATTGCCATTGGTTTCATCTGTTTCACGTGTCAACGTCATATCAAGTGTAGAATAAGTTTTAATATTGTAAGTCGCACCAACTTCTAAGGCCAGCCCACTAAAATCTTCGTGAATAGGGTCATCGAAATTTTTCTCTAAATACCCAACCAAAGCCCTGGCACTGGTTTTTCCAGTTGCAGACCATTCAGCGCCAAACATCACTCTGGTTTCTGTGTTATCTAATGTAGCAATATCATAATCTATATCAGAGTGTTTTACTTGTACCAAATAATTTGTTTTTGCTGTAACCTGATGACCATAAGTCACTCCAAAATATCGTGTATCTCTGTCTCTTGTGGCTGTAAACTCTCTATTGTTGTCATATCTTCTGTTAATTCCACCAACTTCCAAATCTATAGAGCCTTTGGCTCCAACCCCACCATAATGCCCTTTTGCAACCAAACCTACAGAATGCCATTCATCTGGATCCAACCCTAAATCAATGAGGCCACCTTGTTGATTGGCTGTTCCAACTCTATCAGACCCATTAAAGTACTCACCAGTCAATGACACCCTTGATCGGTTTGAAGGATTATGTCCAAGGGAGGCTGACAAATGATGCATTTCAACATCATATTTTGAATTTGAATCAAAGGACGTACGGTTATAATCGTATTGCGCCATAAAATCAGTTTTTTCACCTTCAGTCTCTAAACGAATACCTGGTGAAAATATTGTGTAATTTGAACTGATCTCATCAATATCTGAATTGGTATACAGAATGTTATCACTGTGACCATAACTTAATCCCAAAGTAGGAAACACAGTAAACGACCCAAGAGGTAATCCATCTTGTTGCGCACTAACACTTCCTGTGAAAATTAGTCCCATAAATCCTAACATGGAAAGCTTTTTTACTTTGTTCATATTTTACCCATACACCAGAGTTGCGCATTTTCGCATAAACTATTAATTAATCATATTATATACAAGCATTAATACAACAATGTAACCAAAATTTACATTCTTGCATCAATTATCAGATTTAATAATACTTGACATTACAATTCTGCCATAAATTACGGAAATTACTAGTATTATTATCACTAAATTAGCAGGAATTCTTGCATTAAAGTCCATATTCCCATGTAAAAGCATATAAATCATCGATGATATGACACAAATTCCCAAGTATTTATAAAAATTACTGCGTGTTTTAAAGATGAACATGAAAATTTTATACAGGAAAACCAATAACAATATCAACAATGACAAACTCAATATTCCATATTCAATCAGAAACTCTATATAATCATTGTGCGCATGATCAAAAAATGCTGTCTGCTCAACCATTCTGTGGTTCACAAAAAACACCTGATAAGCACCTGGCCCCACTCCTGAAAACCAATATGATGGGTAGTGTTCCAAAACTTGATTCACAGCCAAGACCCTGCCCTGTGCTGAATTCATAACATGACCCAATGAATCATCTGTGTTTTGACCCAAACTATTCAGTAAAAAATTAACATCGTCTGCCACAAAAATCAACAGTACAATTCCGAGAGCAAAAACCGACAGAATTTTTTTATAATTAACAGATTTACTCTTGTTACTAAAAAACACAAAAGCAATTAAAAAAGCCATCGCCAATATAAAAGAGGCCAACCCAGCCCGTGAATGGGTATTCCATATCCCAGCCAATATGATAAACAAACTAACATCTAACATCCTTAGTGGGTGACTTATAAATCTTATTACTCGTATTTTAAAATCCAAATGAGTGGTGTCTTTGATTTTCCTGGCTATTATCATTCTTAACGACAAACCCATAATAAAGGTCATCGACAAAAACGCCACTAAATGATTTTTATTAATAAATGTTCCTGATGCATTATGAACGCTGACAGTTGTGACTTGAACCAAAGTCCCTGTTTGACCAATTGAGACCAAATACATTCCATAAATGGACTCAAACAATCCCAACACTAACAAAAGAGATAAAATAAATTTAATACGCCATCTACTATTGACCAGAATGACGCCCAGTATAAATAATGTAAAATAATACAAACTTAACATTAAGGTTTTTAATGAAGCATAAACATCAAGGCTTAAAAATCCATAAGGCTGATTTAAATCAGCATAAGCACTGGCAACATTTGGACTCAGAAATGACAACAAAGGAATTGGCAATGGTATTAAATAGAGTAAGTTAATAAACAACCAAAGGGCAATTAACTTCAATTCTAACCGCATCTTCTTTAAACGGTGCCAGCTAATACACTGGTTTGAAAACAAAGAACACAACACCATAACCAACAATAGTCCCGTTGCAACCATGGCTTCAAATGACCAGGCCCATACGCGATTAGAACCCAAAGGAAATGGATTGATAAATACCAACATACAAAAAACTATAAAAAATAGTTTTTGTTGAATGTTACTGCTTTTGTGAGTGTAATTTGAACGACTCATTGGGCACCTTTTAGATGATTAACTGTTTTCCAACTTTTCTTAACAAGAAAATAATAGATGATGGACATCAAAACAAACAAATAAAATTGATAATATTCAGCAAGCCCCATATTCAAAAATACCACACCCAACAATATCAATGCAGCCTGACAAACAACTATCATTAACAACACTTTGGTTTGAGACCAACCTTGAGCCAAAAATAAATGGTGCAAATGGGTGTTATCCGGTTTGAACGGAGACTTACCCTTTAGTATCCTTCTTAGCATGACAAATATGGTGTCATAAATAGGTAAGGCCACCAAATATAATGCTGTGACTGGTTTAAAGATAGCGGTTTCTCCTTGACTAAAATACACCAACAACCACGCTAATATAAAACCCAATAACAAACTGCCATTATCTCCTAAAAATATTTTATACTTTATTGTTTTATTAAATATGATAAAAACACCAACACATATAACAACAAACAACAACCACAAACTCATGGCACTCTGACCATTCATTCCTATTATGACGATAACAGGAAGGCAAAATGTCATGGCGGCCAATCCATCAATTCCATCTGCCATATTTAAGGCATTAATCACTCCAACCACACCAAAAACCGTCACAGGAATAGCTAACAAACCCAAATTCATTTCCCAACCAGGAATCAACAAAAGTCCAAATGTATTTAATTGAACCTTAGCAAAGTAAATAATAATCAGACTGGCAGTTATTTGTACCAAAAAGCGCCAAAAGGCACTGAGCTGATAAATATCATCAAGCAATCCTACCATCACAACCAAGCCAGTAGCAATAATCAAATAAAATGAAAACTCATTAACAGCATTGGTAAAATACAACAACAAACTTGCCATAATAAATAATGCTAAACCACCAATCAAAGGCACTGGTTTAGCGTGAATTTTTCTGGCATTTGGAACATCGACTAAACCAGCATTCAAAGCCACCAAACGTAACAAATACAGCAGCACAGGCATACCAATCAATGTAGCCAGTAATATCACATAGTTATTTATAAAAACAAGAGAAAAGTTCATTCAGTAGCTCTAGAAAATAATACAACAGTAAAAGGTATTATAGTCACACTCATAAAAAAGGGTGTAATTCATTACACCCTTTTAATAAATCTGATCAAATCTTGAAGCAATATTATTATTCAGGTATTTTCAGTACTTGACCTGGATAAATATGGTCAGCATCTTTCAACATTGGAGTATTGGCTTTAAATATCTTGTTATAAAGACTGGCTTTACCATACATTTCTTTGGAAATGGCTCCTAAAGTATCACCGCTCTTGACTGTATAAGTTCTAAAAGTGGCTTCAGTCGTGTTAGCATTAACTGCCTTTTTAGCAATTTCTGCTTTTTGTTCAATTTCATCTTTAGGTGCTTTACCTAAAATCAAATTATCTTGAACTGAAGCAACACCTGCAATATTACCAGCTACCAAGACTGCTTTTTGTTTTTGCTCTTGATTTGGAACATAACCAGATAAGGTAACCGCTCCATTTCTAAAACCAACATTTACAGATTCAGTATTCACTCCTGCATCTTTAATGTGATCAATAATTGGTCGAGTGATTTGTGGTTCCGGCTCGTCTTTGCCAAATAAATCTGCTCCTGCTTCTGTGATAAAATCAAAAAATCCCATGGTATATTCTCGTTAATTAAAAAAGATTATTCTACCAATATCTTTGTTCAAGGTCAATTCAATCAACTTAACGTATCAATTGTTAACACTTCAATAAACAGAACTTAGCACAACACCTAAAAAGTGTTAGACTTAATTACAAGTTAATAATAAATGAACATTATGTCAGAACAATCTCAATTTGCATTACTCAAACAAAAACGTTTTCTTCCCTTCTTCCTGACCCAATTTTTTGGTGCATTTAATGACAATGTGTTTAAGAATGCATTGGTTATTATGATTGTATTTAAGGCTGCAGGCAACAGTGACATGCTTGTTAACTTAGCTGCTGCCTTATTTATTTTACCATTCTTTTTATTCTCAGCTATTGCTGGGCAAATCGCTGATAAGTTTGAAAAATCAAGACTGATTAAAATCGTTAAAATGGTTGAAATAATTATCATGGTCATTGCAGCCATAGGTTTTTATATAAACAATATCCCATTATTATTATCAGTATTATTCTTAATGGGCTTTCAGTCATCCTTATTTGGACCGGTTAAATATGGCTACTTACCACAGCACTTACACAAAGATGAATTGGTCGGTGGCAATGGTTTGGTTGAATCTAGCACATTTTTATCCATATTACTTGGTACGATACTTGGAATATCATTGATTGAATTAAATTCTATTTACCCAATTGCAATCACCGTAGTATGTATTGCTGTAGTTGGATTTTTAAGTGCGCAATTTATTCCTAAAACTCCAGCAGCTTCTGCAGATATTAAACTGAGTTTTAATATATTTAAAGCCACCTATAAAAACATAAAATTTCTACCCTCAAACAAAGTGGTATTTTTATCAATATTAGCCATTTCATGGTTTTGGTTTTATGGTTCTGTTTTCTTAATGCAGATTCCCAATTTTTCTAAGAAGATATTATTTGGTGATGAAGCTGTAGTTAGATGGTTATTATCTATGTTCTCTATTGGTATAGGGGCTGGTTCATTAATATGCGAAAAGCTATCTGGTAAAAGAGTCGAAATAGGCTTAGTACCACTGGGTGCAATAGGCTTAGCAATTTTTGGTTGGGATTTAGCCAGCGCATCTCAAGCTTGGCCAAGTTTTTCAGAGACCTTAAACTTTCAACAATTTTGGGCTATCGAAGGCAGCTTTAGAATATTATTTGATTTAGCAATGATTGGGGTTTCAGGCGGTTTATACATTGTACCTCTTTATGCATTAGTACAAGAGCGATCCGACTCCAAACATTTATCAAGAGTCATTGCTGGCAACAACATTATTAACGCATTATTTATGGTGGGGGCTGCATTACTGGCCATGTTCATTTTAACTTATTTAAATTGGAGCATACCCGAATTGTTTATGGTTACAGTTGGTTTAAATATATTGGTCAGCCTTTATATTTTCACAGTGGTTCCTGAGTTTTTAATGCGTTTAGTGGTATGGTTTTTGGTATCAATCATCTACCGTATAAAACCGAAAGGCATAGAAAACATACCTCATGATGGCCCTGCACTTTTAACTTGCAACCATGTAAGTTTTATTGACCCTATGATCTGTCTCTTATACACATCTCCGAGCCCACGAGACAGGCAGAAATCTCG
>CAJXVJ010000124.1 GCA_913061105.1 uncultured Alcanivoracaceae bacterium
AGATTTCTGCCTGTCTCGTGGGCTCGGAGATGTGTATAAGAGACAGGGATTGTCGATAATTGAGTTTATCATTCGTTATGGTTATAAAAGAACAGGAAAATTGGAGAATAGCATGAAGTTTTTAAAATATTTTATTATCACAATCATTTTTGTAACTGGTGTTACATGTGCGCAAGAAAAGTTGACGGAACATACATATCAGCTACCCAAAGAAGCACCACTAGGAAAAGGACAACTCAAAGATGTAGCTTGGCTGGTTGGATCTTGGCAAGGAACTGCATTTGGCAGCCAATTCGAAGAAGTTTGGAATCCTGCATCAGCAGGTACTATGCTTGGTATGTGGAAACTATTCGATAAAGAAAAAGGCGTTAATTTTTATGAATTGTTGTTACTTAAAGAAGAAGGAGAAGGATTGGTATTATTGGTCAAACATTTTAGTGCTGATTTCAAAGCTTGGGAAGAAAAAGATGACTTTGTGAAATTCCGTTTAGTCAAAGCTGAAGAAAGTGCAGTACATTTTTCAGGCTTAAGCTTTTACAAAAGAAGCAAAGATAAAATAGATGGATACATCGTCATGAATCACAAAGATGGCAGCAAAACTGAACATAAATTAACCTATGAAAGAACTGTCCCATAGGTTAATGATCAAGTGAGTATTTGATAATTACTCAATACTTTCTTCAACCGTATCAAGAATCATTTGCACGGGTTTTACTTCGCGCCTTTTTTCAATTGTTTTCCTTACTGAACGGGTAATACGATCAGCAGCTCCAGCAATCGCCAGATCGACGTTTTCATCATGGTGGGTCACAGCTATGGGTTGCATGCCTCTTAAGCGTGCTTCCATGGTGCAGCGCAAATCATCATCACCACCTTTGTGGCTATTTTCATCAGATATATGCACTTCTACCCGTGTCACCTCATCCTTAAAGCTGTCTAAAGAATCGTTCAAGAGACCCTCAACATATTTTATCAATAAACCACCGCCTTTGACATTGTGATCCGTATTGACTTGTATTTGCATTGATATACTCCTATTGGTTTGTTAGATTGTATTGATAGATGATAACTGAGGACACAAATAAATTTTTCAATCACTTTTAATACAATATCATATTAAAAGTATTTTAATGCTCGCTAAATCCAATGTTATAACCAAGGGAATATACTTTTCCTATTTAACTCATTTAAATAAGATAGTTATTCTTGTCACTTTAAATCAAAATTTTCATCTTAATTTCACATAGCAATTGATATATTTGCGCTATTAATCAATACATGAGCATTTAAATGAAAACATCACCAAAAAAGACAATGATTTACATCATCATTACATTAACATTGACTCTTTTCGCAGGGTTATCACTGGCCATAGAAGAACCGAAGTATACAGTTATTAAAAAGTCGCAGGAGTTCGAATTGCGTCAATACGAACCAAAAATTATAGCCGAAGTTCTTATTGATGGTGACATGAAACAAGCATCTAATAGAGGGTTTCGCTTGATTGCTGACTACATCTTTGGCAATAATACTGCTTCTAATGGGGACAATGCAAAAATCAGCATGACTGCTCCAGTAACCATGGAACAAGCACCTCGTTCTGAGAAAATTAGTATGACAGCTCCTGTAACTATGGAACAAAACGATCAAAACAATAATCAATGGCTTGTTCATTTTGTGATGCCAAGCAAGTTCAGTATGGAAACATTACCAGTACCTAATAATGATAAAGTAAAAGTTCGTCTAATCCCTGATAAAAACTATGCCGTTATAAGATTTTCTGGTTTTACAGGTGCGCAAAAAGTGGAAGAAAAGACCAAAAAACTTTTAGATTGGATGGAACAAAATGGCATTGAACCAAAAGGCCAACCAGAGCTTGCTAGGTATAACGCACCTATTACTCCTCCATTTTTTCGCCGCAATGAAGTGATGATATCTTATTGAATGATGATGCATTATATAGTCAAAATCCAATTTAATACTTGATCCTCATAAATTACAGATTTCGCCATTAAGCAATTGACAAGCACCAGTTAAAAACACTTTCCAGTCTTTGATAGAATTGGTTTCCCCATTTTCATCAGAAATTGTATTTAAGTGACTGGTCATATAGAACAACCTTTGAATATCATCTTTTTCACCACCTTTTATTTTGGCATCGCTAAATCGATCTTGTAAATAAGCAGGAGGTATGGATTGATTGAACAATTTAACCGATACAGAGCCAATATTTTTTATCAGAACATCATCAAAAGTGATTTTGTAATTTAACACATCTGATCCAGTTAGTATTGGGTTTGAATAGTATGGATCATTGGCTGCTTGGCCTTTTAATTCTCCTAACATTTGTATATAAGGAGATTCATTCTTTAAATAAAATTCCGGATCAAATCCTTTGCCACGTATGCGGTTGTCTTTTATTTCATCTACTCTTCTTAAGAATGAAGTGGTCAAATGACCTTCAGAATCTTTGATGAGTTCTTGATAAATTTGCACTTGATCTTGCGAATTAATTGTTTGGTAATGTGGTTGGAATTGTGTTGTTCCTTTTCCTCCTTTTTCGCTTGCTAACGGAATGTCAGTTAAGCCATTTACAATCACACCCAAATCCGTTGTTTTGCCTGAGGCCCAAATTTCTTTACCTGCCTTATCTTTTACAATAAACTCTAAAAACACCCTTCTAAAACCTACTCCTGATGGTAAAAAATGTCCTGATTTATTGGTCACCTGCACTTCAACATCCAAAACATTATTTTCTATAGTCATTGAGTTAATTGCCACATCTGCTGTTTCTTTTGTCGCCATTTCACGCATTGATTCATTGCCAGTGATCAATGATGGTTGTACATCGGCTTTTGTCATATAATCTAGTTGCCTTATTCCTAATATCATTGGAAATTGCTGAAACATTTCGTTTAAGAACAAATTCAACCCATGTAATGAATGCCTGGAAAATGTTCCTTTAGGGCGTTTTGTTAATGTAATCTCTTTATCTGGCAATCTGTGTGTGGTTGGAGGGAAATCACTGCTTTCAATGTTAGCAATTTTCAAGTTTTCTAATGGATTATTGGTCTCTCCTACTTGGTATTTTGTTGGCATATGGCAATCTATACAACTTTTAAAAGTTTCAGATTGTGCAAAGTCACTGTTTAACCATTCTAAATGTGTGGTTTGTTCATAGGATGCAGTCACTATTTGACCATTAGGCGCTTTGGATTCATGTGCTGTCCCGTCATTATTAAATGTCGGAAGTAAGATATTATGGCAGGTGCCGCACATATCGGAACTCTTTATTTGAGAGCCAAATCCTGGTGTAATGCCCAATGCATTTTCCATTGGAGTCACGATAACATTCTCATAAGGACCCACGACAGTTCCAGGATCGTTAGTGACAAAATTACCGGTAAAACCAGCTTCTTGACCAAATGCCGTATCAGACATTTGATGACAAACCATACAGGAAATTCCATCTCTGGCTAGGGCCCCGTATTTGGCGTCATGATTATCAGGTATTTTAGAATCTGACTGCCATTTTGTAACTGTATCTTTTGCAAACGGTTTGCCAAATGGCACCCCTTTTGGTGGTTTGATGGCAAAAATATCGCTGCAATTGTCTTTTGTTTGTGGATGTTCGATAGACTGTTGCCTTTCACCCATTACACCATGGCAATGCAAACATGTATTTTCAATACACTCTTTCATTTCTGGTAAGTTGTTAGTTTCACTTTGTAATTGTGAAAAAAAGATCGGATCTCTTCCTGCCAAACCCATCGGTGAGGCACGCCACTCTCCATAGGGTGAAACATTGATTTTTAAATTTGTGTTGGCCTTATCAATAACCATATTGGCCTCACCTGAATTGGCATACGTGGCATCATGACAATTGATGCATTGATCAGAAGTTAAGAATTGATCTGGACCATCGGCACCAGAAATATTGTGATCATAGGTTTCTGCAGGAAATCTTAAAGTCCAAGCCTGCGAAAAGTCCTTTATCCCCAAATCTCCAAAATAATTCATGAATGATTCACTGGGTCCTTTTAATGGATCGGTGAATGGAGATTGATAGATAGGAGTACTGGTTTTAGTTTTTGCTTGATTTGTTGCTTGAGAATGAAGAGTGGTTTGCTTCATTATTGTTTTATTAGGTTTTAATTTTTCAGCTTTTAAATAATGTTTGTATTGCAATCCAGCACTGACAATATTATCTAAAGAAGAATAAGTAAAATCATCAGCAGCAGAGGCATGACAATTAATACAAGCAGCACCAAATAAACTATAAGGATATACAGTATTGAATATTTTATTGTTTCCATTTGGAAGTTTTTGACCAAATAAATAGCCTGTAGGATACCAATCCTCATTACGAGAAACAGGACGTGATGGGACATCCGAAACTTGCGTAAAGGCAGATTTGTCTAAGATTGGGGGATTGCCGACTGAAGGTGTTGGATTGGCCCAATACCAGCCGTCGTGTGATTGTTTAGATTTGGCCATGACAGTCCACGATGTGGGTTGCAATGTTTCGCTATTCGGAATACTCATGCAATTTTCTTTATCTATTTTGACACCCAAATCTGAATTAATATCGTACATTTCCTTAATAATTATTGCACCTGTTCCAATCTCTTTGCTTCTGTCACCACACATCCACTTGACTACTTGTGGTGAATAATAAATACGAACACCAGGATGAACACCATAACTGTCACCATTCCCAATCTGGCCAACATAGGGTCCAGTCAACCTCCACTCTTTGTCATGTGCCCATTTTTTATAGGATTTCCCATTCAGGAATCCCCTTAACAACTTATCGTAATTGTTCTTTTTATCAAGGTCAGTAATTAAGCCTGGTTCTAATGGTAAGTCAATGCCTTCTCGCCATTTATAATTTTGCTTGCCCAAATTCTCATCACACCATTCTTTGCCCATTGTCTTTAATTGAGACTCAGAATATTCAGCCTTACAAACCCATTGATTTGGATCTGGTGGCAATTGTGCATAAGCTGATAATTGAATAGTAAGCAAACATAACAAGGCTACTTTATGTACGTATGCCAATACATTTGGATTGATAACAGGTTTAGAATTTTTCATAGAGAATGTATATTTATTATTAGTGGATAATAAATAATAACAAACAGAATTCTATAGGTCAAATTTAAAGAATGTTAAAACAAATGAATTATATTAAATGTTGTGATAATATATTGTTTTTTTTTGAGAATATAGTTTTATGAAAAATATAATTTGTTTGAGTTTGATTTTATTCCCCCTGTCTGTTTTAGCAGAAAAATCTAATATCAGTTTTTTAAATCACAATTTTGATCCATTAGTTTCTGTTCCAAAATCAGATGATACGAATCTAGAAACAAGCCAAGGAACTGGCCTATTTTTTGTACAATTCAATGGCAAAATTAAACAACAGTGGTTAACTGAATTAAAAACACTGAATTTTGAATTATTGCAATATTATCCAGACAATACCTATTTAGTTTGGGGTGATTCACAGAGAGTGAATCAACTTGATCAATTAAATCATATAAGGTGGTCAGGGCAATTTACTCAAGCTTATAAACAAAGCCCTAATCTTGAAAGGTTTAATGGTTTGATTAAAAATGTAGATGTGCATTTTTATAATAACGGAAACGTTCAAGAAACATTAGAAAAAATTAAATCGGCAGGCGCTACATTATTAAACCATTATCCTGCTCAGCCCGATAAAAAACTTTATGATGCAGTGATACAAATTGATAAAAAGGGCTTATCTAAAATATCCCTTTTACCTGAAGTTATTTGGATAGGATATATCGGTGAAAAACCTATATCTGACGGTGAAAGCTCTTCTCAAACTGTCGCAGGTAATTTTGATATTAATAACGTACCACTGCTAAATTATGACACTTGGTTAAATGATATTCAATTGGATGGTTCGGGAGTTATTTGGTCTATTACGGACACAGGTGTAGATTATGATCATCCAGATCTAAATTCACGCATTGTTGGTGGTTTCAGTTATGCTGGTTGTACTGGTGGAATGCTGGGTGATGACCCAAGTGCTGGTGGTCATGGTACACATGTAGCTGGAATAACTGGTGGTGATGCGACCAGTGGGCTCGTAGACAGTGATGGATTTTTATATGGTTTAGGAGTGGCACCAGCTTATTCAATATTTGCTCAAAATCCAATATGTCCAGGCGCTGTTTCATGGCCACCAGCAGGTGGTTGGCAGGAGTTATCTAAACAAGCAGTTCTTGGTGGAGCCATCGGTTCCAATAACAGTTGGACATCAGGTGAAGGAACTGCTCATGGTTATCAAGCTTCTGAAAGAACCCATGATTTCATGGCAAAAGATGGCAATTTTGACACTGATGGGGTTGCAGAAGAATTTATGTTGGTTTTTTCTGCAGGAAATTCTGGAGTCGGAAATAACACATTGACTGCTCCAAAAGAAGCCAAAAATAATATTGTTACTGCCGGTACTCAAACTCACAGGGTTTCAGGAGATGTTGATGCCATGTACAGTTCATCTAGTAGAGGACCTTCAGTCGATGGTCGGTTTGTACCAACCATTGCAGCACCCGGTCAATCAGTTGCTTCTACTAGAAATGATGATGGTGGAAGTTGTGGAACAGCCATTGGTGGAACTAATGGACTCTATTCTTTTTGTTCTGGTACAAGTATGGCAGCACCACATACTTCAGGATCTTTGGTTTTAATTACAGAATGGTGGCGAAAAAATAATATGGATGTAGATCCAAGTGTTGCTATGGCAAAAGCTTTATTAATAAATACAGCGCATGACATTACAGATGGCGGACCCATACCAAACTTTAATGAAGGTTGGGGACGAATAGAATTAAAAAATTTATTTCAATCTGAAACCCCATTTGAGTTTTACGATCAAGAAAACATATTGGAAGATACTGATGATGTGTGGGAAACAAGTGTCGGCGTAGTAGATATCAATAAACCATTAAAAATCACATTGGTTTGGTCGGATGCACCAGGTGCCATTGGTGCTAATCCTTCATTAGTCAACAATCTTGACCTGGAAGTTGATAATGGTGGTGAAACATATTTAGGTAACAGTTTTAGTAATGGTTCTTCTATGCTAGGTGGTACAACAGATGTAATAAATAACATGGAAAATGTTTTCATCAATGCCCCAGGCGGCAGCGCAACAATTCGCGTTAAAGCCACCAACATTGCAGGAGATGGAGTGTTCTTTAGCGGTGATGAAACTGATCAAAATTTTGCTCTGGTATGTTCAAATTGTGCTGAAGAACCAAATTTTACATTGTCAGTTCCAAATAGAAATTTGTCTGTTTGTGCTCCCGATGATGCTTTATATGATGTAAATATAGGCTCAATTCTATCTTTTACTGATCCTGTTACACTTTCAACGATTAATGAACCAGCCAACTCTGTTATTTCTTTTTCTACAAATCCAGTAGTTCCTGTTGGTAGCTCTGTTATGACTATTTCTAATACAGATAATATAGCAATTGGCCTTCATGATTTTGCGATTCAAGGTACATCTACAACTGGTCCAAAAACAAGTAATTTATCATTGAATGTATTTGATGCAATACCTGCTGTTCACAACTTATTAACTCCAATAGACAATGCGACTAATGTCAATGAAGTCACAACTTTTACTTGGGATGCTTCGGCTCAAGCTGCTTCATACATTTTAGAAGTAGATGATAATGATGATTTTTCATCAATTGATTATACGGTTACAGTCACATCTACAAGCCATACAATGGAATCAGCCCTAGATACCAATTCATTATATTATTGGCGCGTCAGAACTGGTAATATTTGTGGAAGTATAACATCTTCTGTATTTAGCTTTACTACCATTCCAGCCCCAGGTGATTGTGATCTTGATGTTTCAACTCCAGTGACGCACTTCAGTGATGATGTTGAATCTGGTGATAATGGTTGGACCACTAATGGAACAGGCAATACTTGGGAAATAAATGGCAACAACCCTTTCAGTGGAAGCTCCTCATGGCATGCTGTTGATGTAACTTCAATAACTGATCAACGTTTGATATCCCCCGCGATTCAATTGCCTTCTTTAAGCCAAAGCCCAATTACTTTACAATACCAAAATCATCAAACACTCGAAGATACACTTCCAAACTGTTGGGATGGTGGAATTTTAGAAGTATCGACTGATGGTGGTACAAATTGGAATTATGTTAATAATGATAAAATGCTCACAGATGAATACAATGGTGAATTCAGTGGAACATCAAATCCATTAGATGGTCCAGGCATTAGAGCTTGGTGTGGAGACCCACAAGATTGGACCAGATCTGTTGTTAATATAGATGACTATGCTGGTCAATTGGTTCAATTTAGATTTCGATTAGGAACAGATGGATCAGTTGGTCGTGATGAAGGTTGGAAAATAGATGATATAAAAGTCAAATCTTGTTTAAAACCTGATTTAATATTTCAAAACTCTTTCGAACTTCCAGGGTTATAATCAAAAACTCCCCTAATTTTATTTCCATAAATTAGGGGGGAATTTAGATGCCACCTATTCTTATGTTATATTGTAATTAAGGATTAAAAGCCCGAGATAAAGATGCATAAAATTAAAATAAAGCATTTACTAATTACCTGTTCATTAATATGCTCAGGATTATGCGTTTCACAAAATAAAATAACTAAAAAGAATGTAGATTTGATGATTATTAATGCACAAATCTTAACAATGAATAAAGAAAAAAAAGTTTATGAAAATGGATCTATTGTCATAAAAGGCAATCTCATTATTGCAGTTGGTCTAAAAAACATCGCTACAAAATATAATGCAATAAAAACCATTGATGCAGATGGTGATATTGTTATGCCTGGAATGATTAACCTACATAATCACATTCCTATGGTTGCATTTCGAGGTCTTGGAGAGAATGGCGTAAAAGACCGATTATTCAAATTTTTCTTTCCATTAGAAAAAGAATTGTTATCTCGAGACCTCATCCGCATTGCCTCTCGTCAAGCAGCGATGGAATTGGCTTTATCTGGTGTGACTATGGTGACTGATATGTACTATCATGAGGATGAAGTAGCCAAATCTGTAGCTGAAGTAGGCATAAGGGGTGTTTTAGGTGAAACCGTTATGCAATTCCCAGTTGTGGATGCACCAGAACCATATGGTGGTTATGAATATGCAAAAAAATACATATCCGAGTGGAAAGATCATCCGCTTATTACTCCTGCAATAGCACCACACGCAACTTATACGGTCACACCAGAATGGTTATTGAAGTCCAAAGCTTTGGCTGAGAAAGAGAACGTTCCAATGCTGGTTCATGTGGCTGAGTCTGCTGGAGAAAAGCAATTAATCAGTGAACGCATCCACCCTATTCCTGAAAATAAATCTATTATCGAATACCTAGAAGACATGGGCTTTCTTTCTGATAAATTATTGGCAGCTCACGTCATCTTTATAAATAAAAAAGACATGGCAATCCTAAAAAAACACGGAGTTGGCATTGCACATAACCCAAAAGCGAATAGCCGTGCTGGTACTGGCATATCTCCAGCATGGGAAATGTACAAAATGAACCTAGATATAGGTTTAGGTACTGATGGACCCATGAGTTCAAACCAAATGGATATTATGAATGTTATGAGTTATGCAGCCTCTGTTGCACGACTTCCTAACAATGATGATTCTCGATTCACACCTTATGAATTGGTTGATATGGCGACAATGGGTGGTGCACGCGCATTAGATATGGAAGATGAAATTGGTTCATTAGAAGTGGGCAAAAAAGCGGATATTGTTATTATCGATACTGACGCTGCCAACACACAACCAAACTATGATCCATTTGCAACAATCGCCTTTACTGCATATCCTCAGAATGTCACCTATAGTATTGTTGATGGCAAAGTTATCGTTGAAAATGGAATATTAACTGTCTCTTATACACATCTGACGCTGCCGACGATCTACTCTGTGTAGA
>CAJXVJ010000125.1 GCA_913061105.1 uncultured Alcanivoracaceae bacterium
CAGTATTCATAGTAAAATTCATAATAATAGTTACATTTATTATATAGATAAGAATAAGAAATGTGCTTGCTAATTATATGAATTAATCACTGGTTATAGCAATATAATTGCTATACAATGACTTTAAATGTAAATAAATTTTAATTATATGGATAAATACGATATAAACATATTGAGGGCTATTCAGAAAAATGGCAGAATCAGCAATATCAATCTCGCAAAAGAAGTCGATTTGTCACCAGCACCCTGCTGGCGTCGAATGAATGTGTTAGAACAAGAAGGTTACATCAAGAGATACACGGCACTGTTAAACCATGAGAAAGTTGGGTTAACAATCACGGCATTTGCACATATCAGTTTAGATAACCATTATGCCAGCACAGTAAAATCTTTTGATAAAGCCATTTCTATTTGGCCTGAAGTACAAGAGTGTCATGCAACATCTGGAGGATATGATTATTTATTGAAAATAATTACTGCCGATATGCAAGCCTATAATAATTTTATGTATGAAAAACTACTAAAACTAAAAGCCATTCGTTCGGTTAATACCAGTTTCTCAATGATGCAGAAAAAAATATCAACCGAATTGCCATTAAAGCACTTATCAATCAACCATTAGAAATCGTAGACTAGATTAGCAGAGACCAATGTGTCAGTCGAATCAATGCCTACTGGTACATCAGTATTGTGACGGTATTGATGCGCCAATTTTACTTTAAATTTGCTGCTTACTTTAAAAGAAAATCCTGCATCATTTTGAATAAAAGTATTATCCTGAGTTGATTCCAAAGTTGTCAAATTTTCAAAAGTCATGGTTTCTGATAATTGACGCATGTAATCTAATCTTCCTAAAAATGCGATGCCATGTGTTTCTGATCGGTCAATATCAAATGCTTCGGTTTTATAGCCAATTCCAATCTCTGAAATTAATTTATTGGTTTCAGTATCAGTAAATTTATGACCCCAACCAACGCCACTTGACATGGTATAATCGTAACCACTAAAATTATCGTTTTCATATCTAGAGCCATAATAGAAATAATTGACTTCACTCAATTTATAACCCGTTTTCGAATTTAAAGTGTATCTATCTGCTGTATCAACTCCATCAGATGAAGCTTGTAAAATATTCAATCCAACATCACTGATCCAGTTCCCCGTTTCTAATACAATTTTTAATCCAGCAGTGATATTATCTGTGTCACTATTTCCAGAAGTTGAAGTAAATCCTAGTTGACCAGAGCCAGACCATTTATATTTGCTTTCAGATTGTTCTTCATCATTGGCAGAAACTACGGCAATATTGAATAAAAACAAAGCTGTTATTATATTTGATTTCATGTGAATCCTTTTAAAAAGTGAATAAAACGCTATGATACGTATAAAACCATTAGATTTCAACTTTTCAGGCGTTGCAGTTAATAGAGAACTGTGAATTTTTATCAAATACAGCTGTTTTTAAGTATAATACACAGCTTTCACATGAAGCAAATTATGAATTATAACCATAAATCACTGTCTATATTTTTAATTCTTTTCAGCCTTAATGGAATTTCAGCTGTAGATAACTTAAGTCCTAAAGAATTATTAGCAGCCCAAAACCAGGGTGCTGTCATTATAGATATAAGGACTCCTGGAGAATGGCTTGAAGGCACGATTCCAAATGCATCAAGAATTATGTTTTTTAATCAACAACATAAGCCAATGGTAGATGACTTTATGACAGAATTTCAAAAACTTGTTACAAGCAAAGATCAGGTTTTTGTATTGGTATGTAGATCTGGAACAAGAACAAGAGCTGTTGCTAAATTTTTAAATGAAAAGCTAGGATATACCAATGTAAAACATTTAGAAAAAGGCATGACGCAATGGATAGTAGATAAACATGAAGTTGAATAGAGTAAAGGCCTGGCAATATTTATTAATCAATAAAATGACTTATGGCAGATGCGTTATTTCTCAAATAAGTTAAAATTATAAAATGAATACTAATACACAAAAATCAATGCTTTCTAGGGTCCTATATTTTATCCCGAACAGCTTAGTTCGCATGGCAAATTTTACCAGACACATTATTTTGCTAATCATCCTACTTCTAATCATCTCTTTATTCATGAATAACAGTGATGTAGAACTACTAGACAAAACAGCCCTTGTTATTGCGCCAAAGGGCAATGTAGTCAATCAATTTAGTGGTACACCATCAGACAAATTTATACGTCAAGTCCAAGGTACAGATATACCTGAAACACAAATGCGGGATTTATTAAAAGCCATAAAAAATGCGGCATATGATGAGCGCATTAGTGTATTGGTTCTGAGTCCTGATTATATGTGGGGCATTGGTTTGGCTGATTTAAAGGAATTAGAAAATGCCATTGCTAACTTTAGAGAAATATCTAAAAAACCTGTCATTGCTCTCGCGGAAAACATGTCACAAAATCAATATTATTTTGCGAATTTAGCAGATGAAATTATATTAGATCCACAAGGGTTTATGTTTTTTCAAGGTTATGGCAGTTACCGTAATTATTTTAAAGAAGGACTAGACAAGCTAGGCGTCGATGTACATTTATTTAGAGTAGGTGAATATAAATCTGCAGCTGAACCTTACATCAGAAATGACATGTCGGTTGAAGCTAAGGAATCTGCTTTACATTACATGAATGGATTATGGGATACCTATCTTGAAGGGATTGTTAACAGAAGAAATTTAGGTGTTGAGGAATTAAAAGACATTATTGAAAATCAAGCAGAATTACTAAAAGGTGCAGGTGGCAGTATAGCTTCTATGTATAAAAAGGCAGGTTTAGTTGATCAAATAAAAAATGCACACTTTAAGAACAAATATTTAGCTGGTTTGAGTGCTACAGATGAAAACAAGGGCTTTAGACGTATATTAATGAACGACTACCTCTCAGTTTTAGAATCTGAAAAATTTCGTCAAAATGTGAATAAAGTAGCAGTCGTTGTTGCAGAGGGCACTATCTTAGATGGCAAGCAAGATGCTGGTGCAATTGGCGGAGTAAGTACCAGTGCATTATTAAGAAAGGCGCGATTAGATAATTCTGTTAAAGCTGTGGTACTAAGGGTTAATTCAGGTGGTGGATCTGTTTTTGCATCTGAACAAATTAGAAGAGAAGTCGATGCCATTAAAGTAGCTGGAAAACCGATTGTTGTGTCAATGGGTAATGTAGCAGCCTCTGGAGGCTACTGGATATCGATGACATCAGATAAAATATATGCATCTGAAGCAACCATTACCGGATCAATAGGAATTTTTGGTATGTTTATGACTTATCCAAAAACATTAGAAAAAATTGGTGTTCATACTGATGGTGTTGGGACGTCCTCATGGGCAGGAGCATTTCGGCCAGATAAAGCATTAAATGAAGGCTTATCAAAATTAATCCAGTCAAATATAGATCATGGTTACCAACAATTTATTTCTGCAGTTGCCATGGCAAGAGATCTAGACGTTGAAATGGTTGATACAATTGCCAGAGGTCGAGTTTGGACAGCCAGACAAGCAAAAGAGTTTGGACTTATTGATGAAATTGGTTCTTTAGATGATGCAGTGACTGATGCAGCTATTAGGGCCAATATAGGAAATAAATTTGATGTGGTTTGGATGGAACAAGAACTAACGGGAATGCAAAAATTCTTTATGTCCTCCTTGGCTCAAGTAGGCAGCGTTTTAGATATTAATATTGTTACTCAAGAGCAAAAGATGTTAAAACAATTATTAGTACCTATTGAAGCATCCTTGAAAATGGTATTGAATGCCAAGAATGGACAAGTAACCCAATATGCACATTGTTTTTGTGAAGTAACACAATAATTGTTACTTGTGAACTATTGTATTTACCTAGTGTCTTATATATAATGCACAATCTTGTTGCTTCATAAGAAGGACAAGTTTTTTAATTAACAACATTTATTGGCCACTTAGATTGGCAATAATAGGAGTAATAAAATGACTAAAAAAATATCAACCAGTAAAAAACTGGCCCCGATTCCTCAAGTTTCGGGATCTTTAGAAAGCTATATCAGCGCAGTCAATCAAATTTCAATCTTAACCAGAGAAGAAGAAAGAGAACTGGGCATTCAAGTATTTGAAAACAATGACATTGAAGCGGCTCACCGATTGGTGACTTCGCATCTCAGGTTTGTTGTGTATGTGGCACGTTCATATGCGGGTTATGGATTGCCTGTCGGTGATTTAATTCAAGAAGGCAATATTGGCCTGATGAAAGCAGTAAAACGCTATGACCCTGCTCACAAGGTTCGCCTTGTATCGTTTGCGGTTCATTGGATTCGAGCTGAAATCCATGAATACATCTTAAAAAATTGGCGCATACTTAAAGTTGCAACCACTAAAGCACACCGTAAATTGTTTTTTAATTTAAGAAAAAATAAAAAGCGTTTGGGTTGGTTACGTGGCCATGAAGTTGCTGTCATTGCAGAAAAACTTAATGTAAAGCCAGAAGTTGTGGTTGAAATGGAATCACGTTTACATGGACAAGATGTCAGTTTTGATTTGCCATTAGATGATCAAGATGAAGACAATACTTATTCACCTCAGTCCTGGTTAACCAATGCCGCACCAAGTCCAGAATCGGTGTTAGAAAAGGAAACTGAAAGTAAGAAAAACCACGATTTGTTATTCAAAGGTTTGGATAAACTTGATGCTAGAAGTCTTGACATCATTGAAAGCCGTTGGTTGACTGACAAAAAAACAACCTTACAAGATTTGGCAACTAAATACGGTGTATCAGCTGAACGTATCAGACAGTTAGAAGCCGTTGCCATGAAAAAACTTAAAGGTCAAATGGCAGTATAGTAATATACTAAATTGTTTAATAAAAATGGTAACTTATAAAAGTTGCCATTTTTTTTGTAACAAATATACTCAGACTTCGTATTATGTGTAAATACATTAAAAAGGTAAAAATTATGAATAAAATATTAGTACTCATCTTAGCATCAACTTTCTCTTTAACTGCTTGTGGTGGTTTTTTGGGCAGTAAGACAATTGCCGATAATACTGAAGCACCAAATAAAGACTATGATACGGTCAATGGTTCCATAAAAGTGGGTCACAATGCCAGTGTTGGTGATTTATCTACAGTTAATGGATCAGTAAAAGTCGCATCAAGCAGTAAAGTTGGAACCGCTGAAACTGTCAATGGCAGCATCGTTTTTGATGAAGATGTGTCTGCAAAATCAGCAGCTACAGTGAATGGATCTATTAAATTAGGAGCTAACTGTCTTATAGAAGAAGATGTTGAAACAGTAAATGGATCAATAACTGCGAATTCAAGCTGTGAAATTGGTGGTGATTTTGAATCTGTAAATGGCAAATTAAAAGCCATAAATACTGAAATCCATGGTAACGTTGAAATCGTTAATGGCAGTGTGGTTTTATTAGATGGAACCATTGTTCATGATGACATTATCATAAAGAAAAACAAAGGATTCTTTAATAAAAATAAAAAGAAGCCTGTGGTTGTTTTAGGAAAAAATGTTGAAGTCAAAGGAGATTTAGAGTTTGGAAGAACTGTAAAGCTTTATGTTCATGACAGTGTTGAGGTTGATGATGACATTGAAAATGCTGAAGTAACTAAATTTAGTGGTGATGAATCACCATACTAAATAAACAGTAATTAGAATATTTCCAACAAAAAGAGCATAAATTATTATGCTCTTTTTTTTATTCAAATGTTGTGCAAATGACTTGAGTGAAATTGTAAATGCTCATCTATAAAAGTTGAGATGAAATAATAACTGTGATCATAACCATGTTGGTATCTTAGTTTGATCGGATAATTGTACTCTTCACAGATATTTTGAAATAGTTCTGGTTTTAAATACTCATTTAAAAACTCATCATCTGTGCCTTGATCAATTAATACAGGCAGAGTGAGCTTAGATTTCTTAATCAATTCACAACTGTCATATTTATTCCAATCATCAACATTGTTGCCAAGATAGCCAGAAAATGCTTTTTGCCCCCAAGGTGTTTGAGTTGGTGCGACGATGGGTGAAAAGGCACTGATGCTAAGGTAATTTTTTGGGTTTCTTAGACCAATTGATAAGGCTCCATGTCCTCCCATTGAATGACCTGAAATGCTTCTTTTATCATTGACATTAAAATGCTTTTGAATGAGTTCTGGTAATTCATCAATCACATAATCATACATATTATAATGTTTAGACCATTTTGGATCAGTTGCATTTAAATAAAAACCTGCCC
Source organism: uncultured Alcanivoracaceae bacterium (assembly GCA_913061105.1). Lineage (GTDB taxonomy): Bacteria > Pseudomonadota > Gammaproteobacteria > Xanthomonadales > Marinicellaceae > NORP309. The sequence continues at coordinate 6,260 of CAJXVJ010000125.1, forward strand.
CGCTACCAAAGTCGTAACTGTCATCTTCTCCTTCAATGCCTAAGTTTCTTGGACTTGTATCCATACAAACTATGACTAGTCCCAACTCTGCAGCCATGCGTGTGGCACCAGCCTTAATCATAAAGTTTTCTTCAGTACAGGTAAGACCTGATAACCAGTAGAGAACGGGTAGTTTTGTATTTTTAATTTGTTCTGGTAAAAATATTGAAAATGTCATTGGTGCATTATTGACATGAGAATCATGGGTATAATATTCTAATGATCCGCCAAACTGTTTAAATTTACTTCTTAATTGCATAACTCACCATTAAAATCTAATTACTGTTCTTATGCCATCACCTTTGTGCATTAAATCAAAAGCCTTGTTGATGTCTTCTAAACCCATGGTATGGCTAACAAATTCATCTACTTTTAATTTACCTGCTAAATAATTATCAACATAAACAGGTAATTGAGAACGCCCTTTTACTCCTCCAAATGCAGAACCTCGCCAAACTCGTCCAGTAACCAATTGAAAAGGACGGGTGGCAATTTCTTGTCCCGCACCAGCCACACCAATTATAATGGATTCACCCCAACCTTTGTGACAACATTCTAACGCAGAACGCATGAGTTCTACATTTCCTACACACTCGAAACTGTAATCTACACCACCGTCTGTCATATCAACCAATACTTCTTGAATGGGTCGGTCGTGTTCTTTTGGATTGACAAAATCGGTACAACCCATTTGTTTAGCAAATTCAAACTTATCAGGGTTAATGTCTATACCTATTATGCGGCTGGCATTGGCAATAACCGCACCTTGAATAACACCCAGCCCTATGCCGCCCAGTCCAAAAACAGCAACAGTTGCACCTGCTTCAACTTTTGCAGTGTTAGCAACGGCACCGACACCAGTTGTAATACCACAACCCAGAAGACACACTTTATCTAAAGGGGCCGCCTTATTGATTTTGGCCAAAGCAATTTCAGGAACCACAGCATATTCTGCAAATGTAGATGTGCCCATATAGTGATAAATGGTCTTACCATTCATTGATAATCGACTACTGCCATCGGGCATCAATCCTTTACCCTGTGTTACTCGAATGGCTTGGCACAAATTAGTTTTTCCAGATAAGCAAAAGCTACATTCACGGCATTCTGGTGTATAAAGAGGGATAACATGGTCATCTACTTGAACAGATGTGACACCTTCACCCAATTCAACCACAATTGCACCTCCTTCATGACCCAAAACTGACGGAAATATTCCCTCAGGATCAGCGCCAGAAAGCGTAAAAGCATCAGTATGACAGACTCCAGTGGCAACCATCTTAATTAAAACTTCACCTCTTTTAGGACCACTTATATCAATCTGTTCTATTTCTAGAGGTTTGCCCGCTTGCCAGGCTATAGCTGCTTTCATTTTCATAGTAATCTGCTTATTTGAATGTGTTTATAATTGTAGCACCATCAATAGAATTCACAAGAATATTATTGAGTGAATCACCCATGTTATTTCTTTGAAATTTGAGTTATGAATACATTGACTTGTTTTAATTTACTCTGAGAATCTAATACCTTTGTTCTATCTTCATGGACTCATGAATAATTAATTATGAGTTTTTTTTAATTTTTCTTTGTGATTTTAAATGATTTTTTTCAACGCTTTCATCATTCTCACATCAGAGACTTTTTGCTTGGTTCCTAGGTTCTGGGCGAACAAAGAGATGCGGTATTCTTCTAATAGTATGTGAAATTCTTGCAATGATTGACCGTAGGTTTCTGCTTCTTCTGCAGACCTATAAAAGGCTAGGCTTACTTTTTGTAATTGAGTGAGCTTATCAGATTCTTTCTGAGGGTTTTCTATAGCAGCTTCTAATCTGATACCTAAGCCTTTAATAAACCGCGGATAATGGATTAATTGGTCGATATCTACTTCATACAAAAAATTGGCATATATCATATAATCCAATTGATGTTGCATGTCATCAAATGTTTTTTCAGTTAAATGATCGACTTTTTTTTCTATATCTTGCCAAACGACGTACCAATTTTCGATTATTGAATTGAGTTGTGTGCATACTTTATTTGATTCAGACAGCCAAGATCTTCCTAAAGCTGTACAAATAGTATCAAATTTTTCCAAGTTCATTATCGGTAAGTTATTTTCGATAATGTTTTGCAAGGTAGCATCTATAATGTGCTCAACTAAGGTTTGTTTTGTTTCTAATTGATTCCAGGCAAATTGCGATTTTATGCTGGTTTTAAGGTTTTTTTGTAAGTATTTATATTTGGCAGGAATTTTTAATTTCACCAATTTTTTGATGCCTTGTAGGTGCTTTGCCTGTGCTTGTTCTTGGGTTTCAAATAGGCGCAATCCAACGCTATCTTTTTGTGCAATAATGGCAGGATAGGCAATTAAACCATTATCTAATGTGATCGATTCTTTGATATTTTTAAATACCCAATCTTTGGCACTATTAACTTGATGAGATTGGCTGGCAGTTTTTTGGAAGGATTTATTGGCACGTTGACTGAACTGTTCTTGTAATTCATTAAACTTTCTTGAGATTTCACGTATGTTTTTATCTTTATCAATGACTTTGAATATTAATTTCAAATGCTGAGGCAAGGTTTTGTTCTGCCACATATCAATGGTAGTGGTTACACCAGTCATGCGTTTTACTTGTTGTATAATCTGTGTGAAAAAGCCATTTTTCTCAGGATTGATAGAATCACATATTGCCTGTGCATATTCACTGGCAGGAACAAGATTTCTACGAACAGGCTTAGGCAGCCCTTTAATCATTAATTCTAACTTTTCTTTTATTAGTCCCGGAACTAACCATTCAAAATCATCATTTGTAAAAGAATTCAACCACTGTATGGGGAGCGTTACAGTGATGCCATCATCTTCCTCTCCAGGTGAGAAGTTATAATTTAATTCTAGCTCTAAACCACGAATGTTAAGCTGTTTTGGAAACAATTCTTCTGTTGGTTTGCTGTGTCCAGTTTTGGTTAATTGTTTGTGGTTAAAAAATAAGGTTTTAGCCTCTTGCTTTTTTAACCATTTGGCCAATAATTTCTCACTGTAAATGTAATCAGGAATGAGTGCTGAATAGAGCTCTGCAATTTTCCATGGTTCTATTAAAATATCTTGTTTTCTTTGCCTATCTTCTTGGGCTTGAATTTCTGCAATCAATCTCTGATTATGTGAATAAAATGGCAGGCGAGTTCGCATTTGATGTTGTACTAATCCATCTTCAATAAATAGTTTATGGGAGGTTTCTGTATCGGTTGGGCCATAATGAAAAGCCTGTTTCATGACAATGGGCAACCCAAATAATGTTAAACGTTTATAACCCATGACGGAACCTTGCTTTTTTGACCAATATGGATCAAAAGTAGTGGTCTTTATTACGTGTTTGCCAATGTCTTGGATCCACTGTTGTTCAATTTTTGCAACAGTTCTGCCATAAACTTTAGTGGTTTGAACAATACTGGCAGCCATTATCCACTGGTGTTTTTGATTAAATTGTGCAGAGCCTGGGAACACAAAGAAGTTGCGATTGCGCGCGCCTGAATAACCACCAGCATCACCGGTATCTTTTTTGTAACCCACGTGTGAAATAAAACCTGATAATATCGCTTGATGAATGGCCACATAATCTGCAGGTTTAGAGTTGTGATTTAATTTTTGTTCTTTAAGAATATTTTTTAATTGTTGGTATCTGTCTCT
>CAJXVJ010000126.1 GCA_913061105.1 uncultured Alcanivoracaceae bacterium
GAGATTTCTGCCTGTCTCGTGGGCTCGGAGATGTGTATAAGAGACAGCTTGTTGGATGCAGCAACGACTTTAGTGATTGTCTTTAATGTATGTACTTTGTCACCTGGGTTGATTCTTTCAGGTGAATACCCCAAGCTAAAATCTTGATCAAGTGTTAATTGGCTGTTTTTTTCTAAAATCTTGGCACAATATTCTTCAGTTGCGCCTGGAAATACCGTAGATTCATAAACAACAATATCGCCTTTTTTTAGAATGCTTCCAACGGCAATAGAGGCTTTTTCTAATGGTGACAACTCAGGTAGATTGTTTGAATCAACTGGTGTTGGAACTGTAATTATATATATATTGGCTTGTGAAATATCATTAAGTTTTGTTGTAAATGATAAACCTTTTGAGGCTTTTAACTCTTCTGATGTGGTTTCTAATGTAGAGTCTTTTCCTTGTCTTAACTCATTTATCCTATCTTCATTGATATCATAACCGATGGTAGGATAGTATTTTGCAAATGCAACTGCCAAAGGCAGGCCAACATAACCTAACCCTATGATTGCGATGTTAGTTTTATTAGTATTCATTAGTTTAAATAGAAATGGGCAAAATAATATTTGCCCATTTCTTTGGTCATTATTGTGATCATTTAATTTGGGCTTGCGAGCTCACCACCATCATCACCATCTCTTGGATCATCGTCAGAAGTTGGGCCAGTTCCCGGGTCACGGGTAGGTGATGGTGTGTATGCTATTGTTTTTCTATCATTTTCAATTAACCAAGTGGCTATATCAGCATAACAAGATTGGTAGGCAGGTAAGACTACTTTTTTAAGGACAACAGCTCGGGCATTTTCAAGATCAAGTTTGCCTGAGGTTTGCTGAGATTTGTCTTTCAATGCATCGTCTGCATCATCATGGGAGATAACAAATACTCCATCATTATTTATTTGCCCTTTTAAATATATTTTTTGGTCGGGATCTTCGTCATCGTCATTGTAGATTTCTAAAAAATATTTTTCATTATTAAAATCTATGGGTCTATCTGTGCCATTATAGAGTTCAATCATGGCATTGTTATCAGTGCCTTCAATAAATTCTGATAGCAACAAATCTTTTCTAGATGCCATACAATCTTGTTTTGCATAATTACCAGAATCAGAAAAATCATCAGTGGAATGAGTTTGCCATTCTTTGTTAATAACAAATTCATCCATTTCGATGCGGTCGCCTTTACATACGTTCTCAATTCTTCTTAAGGTTTTATCTTCAACAATAGGCAAGTCTTCTTTGTCATTGTTTCCATCCTTAACAAGAATCTGACCAATGCTGTCAATAATTGTAGTCTGAATGTTTGTGTTTTCGTAATGTTGTTCTATTCGTTTAATAAAATCTTGCTTAGTTTGAGATACAGGCTCTTCACCATTGCTATCTTTATCTATACCATTAATGGCTGATGCGACTGTTGATACTGAGCATTCACAAGGGTTATTATTGATACCAGCTTTTAATACAACAGCATCAGCACCTTTAAATATGAGGCCATTGACTTTTTGATTGGCGACACTTGTGATGTCAGCAGCAGCATTGGCATCAGAGACAACAAATGTAGTTTGGGGTTGTACTATGCCTTTAAGCTGGATGACTTCACCAGGAAATTCATATCCATGAAAAAATATTTCAAGTTGATAATTGTTCAAAAGTAAATCTATTCGCTTGTTGCTGCCATTATATAATTCAAGTGCTTGATTGTTGCCACTGCCTTCGATGTATTGTGAAATGATTAGTTTTTCATCTTTGTTTTCTTCTTCCTCATCATCCTCATCGTCTTCTTGTTTGCATATGAGTTCGTGCTGTCCTAATTTTTTATTTGCTACAAATACTGGGTTAGTGCTTGAATTGGTATGACTGCCCCATGTTTGTGCAGGTTCAAAATCATCATGTTCATCGTGATCACCTTTACAAATATCGGTATTTCTAATCAGGTTGGTATCTTTTGTTTTAACTTGCGAATCGCCCCAAAATTTATTTTCAGGAATAACGCCAATTTGACCAATTGAATCTGCAGTTCTTGCAGCTCTGTTTTTTGCAACAATAATGGCATCAATCATATCTTCAGCTTGGCTTGGAACAATTTCAATGGCAGCTTCGATGCCTGCTGATGCACAACTACATGATGAAGAAATTTCTACTAATGCTCTTTGTATGCGAGGTCTTAGTCTTTGTTCTAGTCTAGAGCGAGCCCAAAAACTTTGAGCATTACATTGACAGCCACGAATGGTTGCAACTGCTGCTACTATTTCATCTGCTCTATCTGGTGAGATTTGAACTGCTTTTCTGACAGAAGCATAAGTGTCATCACATGTACTCCATTCCTTAGCAACTGTTTGAACAGCTTTAACGACATCAACATTGTTATCAACTAATTCTTGAACAACTTGCGCTGAATTTTCATCGTTATCGTGTGCATTTTTTGCCGCTTCAACAGGCAATAAACCTGAATTTAAGTCAGTTTTAATGTCTTTATAAGCAAAGGTAGGTGTTAATGCATTTATGCAAAATAAGCCCATCAATAAAAATAGTTTCATATATTTAATTCCAGATTCTAACAATACACACTAAAATTAGTGTACACAGACATGCATGATATTATAAAAGACATCCAATTTACAACCAATGTTGTTGATAATGAACGATAAGTAACAAAAAGTTACAATTGGCATTAATAATTAATATATGATGACAAATTTTAACATCACATTAATATGTTGTTTATGACGGATTTGAATAAAAATATATTTTGCAGTTTAGTATGATTCATCCGATAATAAAAATTTCTATATTGAATTTTTATGAGTCTTCGTGTTTGTCATGAATAAATTAAGCAAATGGCAGGGATTGTTTTGTTCAGGCATGACGCCAATTCATTCATTATCAGATTTTCATGATGTAAAATTGCAAGTAAAAAGAGATGACCTAAATCATTCACATGTACAAGGCAATAAACTAAGAAAATTGAAGTATAATTTCTTTGATGCAATTAACTATAAACATTCTACCATAGCTACATTTGGTGGGGCTTGGTCCAATCATATTTTAGCAACTGCCCATGCTGCAAATATTTGTGGCCTGACTAGCATTGGATTTATCCGTGGAGATGAGTTAAATAATAAACCTCAATTATGGAGCAAAACTTTAATTCAAGCCAATGATCTGGGCATGAAATTTGTTTTTTTAAGAAGAGATGAATACCGTTTAAAACTCGAAGCAGAACGAGTAAAGTTAACTTTAAAAGAAAATGACAGCCCTTATTTTATTCCTGAAGGCGGCAGTAATTCATTGGCGCTATCAGGTGTTTCTGAACTCATTTCTGAAATGATGCAACAAATGCAACAACCTACACATATTATCACAGCTGTTGGAACAGGCGGCACAATGGCTGGATTGGTGAAAGGAGTCTTTAATACACCCTGGAAGAAAACAAAAATTATTGGAATTCCGGTTTTGAAAAATGCATTGAGTTTAGAAAAAGAAATTGAAGTATTTATTGGCGATAGGAAACAAAATAATTGGCAGCTTTATGGGTCATATCACTGTGGAGGCTATGCAAAAACTAATAAATCATTGTGTCAATTTGGTACTAAATTTGTTAAAAATACAGGCATAGATCTTGATAAGATATATACATCAAAATCATTTTATGCCACTTATGATTTAATTCGATTAGGACAAATCCCTATGAATAGTCGTGTATTAATTTTGCACACAGGTGGATTACAAGGTGGATCAATAGTTAATGAATAGTGGCATCAATGTTTTAAAGATTTTTTAGTTCAGATGGGCAATTTAACAATTTATCTGCTTGCCAGCTTTCTGGTTTATCAGATTCGCGTAAATACCCCCACAAAGCCACAGCTGACATCATGTTGGCTGCTTTAGCAGCAGTAATGTCGCTTAAAGCATCACCGATATACCAACTTGTTTGAGGGTCAATTGACAAGGACTTTAGCGCGGTATTTATGGGCTCTGGATGAGGTTTTGAATGTTTTGTGGTGTCACCACCAACAAGGATTTTACAATTTTTTAATTGTGTTAATGAATCAATTAATGGTTTTGCTAAATAGGCTGGTTTATTGGTGACAATTCCCCATGGAATCTTGTTATTATCTAGGTGTTCTATAAATACATCCACACCACTAAACAGGCACGAATCAACAGATAAGCTGTTTTGATAAATTTCTAAATACCGTTTTTGAAGTTTCAGAATGTCGTTTTCACCCAGGTGCCCAAAGATTGAAGTCACAATGGCTTTAGAACCAAATGTAATTAACTCTTTGTACTTTTCATACTCTGGATTTATTAAAATATCGTTTTCTGCCGCTAAAGATTTTAATGCGGCAATCATATCAATGGCTGTATCTACAAGTGTGCCATCTAAGTCAAATAAAAAACCTTTCATAACTTTTCTTTTATGATGGGTTTTTGCGCAGCGATCAAATAATTCATTGAGACATCACTTTGATCAAGCCAGGCTTTTGTTGAAAGAGGATTATATTTCATGCCGCAAATGTCTTTTACAATCAATTGAGACTTTTCAACGCCTAATGCCAATTCTGAGGGTTTAATAAACTGATTAAAATGATGGGTGCCTTTGGGTATCATGCCCATGACATGTTCGGCCATAAAAATACCCAAAACCATGGACTCTGGGGATCTATTTAAAGTAGACAGAAACAACCACCCTCCTGGTTTTAAGATTTTAGAACAGGCATTGACTATGGATTGAGGATCAGGAACATGTTCTAGCATTTCCATACAGACAATAACATCGAAACTGCTTGGATTTTTATCAGCAAAATCTTCAACACTCTGATTGATGTAGTCAATTTTGTATTGACTCTCATATAAGTGTAATTTTGCAATCTCAAGAGAATCCTCAGCTAAATCTATGCCAGTAACGTTACCACCTTTTGCAGCCATTGCTTCTGAAAAAACACCTCCACCACAACCAACATCTAAAACATTTGTTCCATCTAAATCGACAAACTTTTTAACATATTGAGCACGTATTGGGTTGATATGATGCAAGGTCTTAAATGGGCCATTTATGTCCCACCAAAAAGAGGCTTGTTCATTAAAATGTTTGATTTCATTTGCGTTGACATTTGTCATTTTATAGCCACCTGCGTACTTTTTGTTTGTAATTCAAATATTGTTCTCCAAATAACTCTTCAAGGTAGGTTTCTTCAGGTTCAATCACCCATTTTGTTAGAATTATCATCACCATTGGCAATGTCAAGAGGACGTATAAATTGTTGAGTTTTATGGCTACAACGACTTGTGCCACTAGAAACCCCAAGTAAATTGGATTTCTTGTTATTCTAAATATTCCTTTGGTATATAAAGCATTCGTTGGAGTGTGTGGCTCTGGATTTTGTTTGCTTTTGACAAAAAAATACAAACTAAAACCAAATAATAGGCTAGCACAAAACATAAAAACATAAGCGACAATCATTTGGATCTGTGAGTCCAGTGGAATATTTAGTGAAAAATTGGTTTTATTTATCAACCAAGAAATTCCAATAAAAAACAAGGGAACTAAAGGTGGTATGGTTTTAACCTTTGCGTGATCTTTTGAACTCATGATGATTTATTTTATATAGTCATTAACTTTAAGGCATTTGGTAATTCTTTATACAATATAAATGCTGCCATCACCATTAAAAAGTAGGCAAAATATATTTTTAGTTTGTTTTGAGGAATTATATTACACAGATAATTGCCCACAAATGTCCCAATTATTCCTATGCCCGTCACCATACCAAGAACCTTCCAATCAAGATTTAAACTTTGCTGGTTAAGAACATCCAAGTATTTATAAAAACCTGAATATGATTTTAAAGAGATAATAATTAAGCTTGTCGCTACTGCATTTCGCATATTTAAACCACCCAATAACACCAATGCTGGAACGATTAAGAAACCACCACCTACGCCAACAATTCCTGTGATTACACCAACAATCAATCCATCAAATACAATTTTTATAAGGTGTCTTTCATGAGAGTCATTGCTTAAGTTTTGTTTTCGCAACATCATTATAGCTGCTGCAATCATTACAAAAGAGAATAAAACCAATTGTACAATGCCTGGAATATAAGCAGCAATCCATGCCCCTAAATAAGTGCCTACCATACCAGGAATACCAAACAAAAAGACTGTTTTCCAATCTATTAATTTCGCTTTTAAATAAGTGAGCCCCCCTGCTAATGCAATGGTTCCAACAATTGCCAGAGAACCTGCAATGGCGACTTTTTCATCTTGTCCAAATAAGTATACTAATACAGGCACAGTTAATATCGAGCCACCTGAACCCATAAGCCCCAATGATAAGCCGATAAAAATAGCACCAATTAAACCCAACAACATATTAATTTTGATCCTGAAATTGCGAAAAGTAGCCCATTCTAATATAATATTGGATCAATTTATATCCGGATATTAAAGTTTGAATCTTAAAGTAGAAAGTTTTTACCATAATCCTACATATACGTGGTCTCATTTAACTATTTGTAATGATACAGGAATTGCTGTTATCATTGACCCAGTTCTTGATTACGATGCTGATAGTGCCAATACATCAACTGAATTTATTGACAATATATTAAAATACATTAAGACAAATAAATTAACACTGAAGTATATTTTAGAGACCCATGTACATGCAGATCATTTAACTTCTTCAGATTTTATAAAAAAGGAATTAGGAGCACAGACAGTTATTGGTGATCATATTGTGTCTGTTCAATCAGTGTTTAAAAAAGTATTCAATTTGGACCAGAGTTTTAAACAAGATGGTTCACAGTTTAATAGGTTGTTAAAAAACAATGATGAATTAATGTTTGGCAATTGCATCGTTAAAGCCATGCATACTCCTGGCCATACTGAGGATTCTATGAGTTATATTATCGGTGATTGCGTTTTTATAGGGGATACACTATTTTCGCCTGAATATGGCACTGCACGTTGTGATTTTCCAGGAGGGGATGCTGAAAAATTGTATGACTCAATACAAAAAATATATGGATTGGGTAAAGAGAAAAAACTCTATTTATGCCATGATTATCCACCAGAGTCACACCCACCTAAGGCGATGTATATTTCGCACCAACAACAGCTTGATAATAAACACATCAATCATAAAACCAGTAAAAAATGTTTTATTGAAATGCGAACAAAAAGAGACAAAAATTTATCTCAGCCAAAATTGATTATCCCATCGATTCAAATAAATATGTCCGCAGGTCAATTACCAAAACCAGAAGATAATGGAGTCATTTATTTAAAAACTCCATTAAACCTATTGGGCAAAGAGTAAGATATAAAATCTTTGTTGTGTAAAAATTGATTTAACCTATCAAAAAGCCTGTGCTATTTACTGGCAAAATTTGTAATTCACGATAGCTGTTAAGATATTTTTTTATAAATATGCTTAAAAATCAAACTTTTATGGAGTTTTCCTTGCAATACTCATGAAATGTTTGATAATTTTATATACGGGAATACATATTTGGATTAATTCATGCTATCGTCGCCAAAAATAGGACAGAATAACTTAATAAGCAGCTGTTTGCAGATTTTTGAGAAAACTCTCGTATCGAGTTTTAAAAAAGCCATTACTGATACATTGGCAGCATTGTTTGAAATGGCTGAGCATGCAGAATCAAATAATCAAGAAGTCACACTATTTGAACAGTATAATCAATTAAAAAAATCTTCTGAAAAATTGTTGAATTCGCTTTCAGCCATCACCAAAAATATGCCTGATGAAATTACAGAGCAAATCAGCCTTGATGAAGAAATTGTAAAGTTATCCCTTGTTGAAGACGAGGTTTTAGAAATTAGTTTGGCATTGACACAATTAGAGTCTGTTCTTGATATACGTTATTCAAAATACCTGTTCGCACTTGAAAAACGATTAAAAATATTGTTCTCTTCTGTAAAAATCACCAAAGATAACATGCCTTTGGGTGTTCCTTCTATTTGTTGGATTTTAAGTCAAACGCTTGAATTGTCTGAATCTGATGTTAAAACAAAGGTGCTTTTGATCGAATCGTTAAAAAAACAATTGGGTGTAAGTTTGTTGGAAACATATCAGAGCATTGATAAGATATTTGTTAATGCTGGTATTCTTCCAAATATAAAAATAGAACAAAAACCCATACGAAGAAAAAGTAAAAATCCGACTAGTCCAAATGCTGAATCAGGCCTTCAGAATCAAGAAAACCCGGGAGAAGCTGGATACAATACAAATGATTTTAGTCAACCTTCAGGATCGCAACAATATTCAGGCAACCCAAACCAGGGCCCACCATCAGGTTCTGGGCAGTATTCAGGAAGTCAAAATCAAGGTGCATCATCTGGTTCCGGGCAGTATTCAGGAAGTCAAAATCAGGTTACACCATCAGGTTCTGAGCAGTATTCAGGTAACCAAAATCAAGGCCTTTCTTCTGATTCAGGACAGTTTTCAGGCAGTCAAAACCAAAACCATTCATCAGGTAATGACCAATACTCTGATAATCAAAATCAATCACCAGCCCATGGCCTCTCTAATGAGTTCGATAGAAGGGAGTCAGGAAACTTAGTTAACTCAATATTTGATTTAATGAACCAAGGCAGATCAACAGACATTCAAGGTGAAAATTTATCAAATATTGATAACAATATGATGGATCATGCATTAGAAAATTTGTCGAAGGTCACAAGTGTTGCCGCTGGAACAACAGAAATAGATAAATTAAAGGAAATGATTTTAGATGATGTACGCAATGAAACTGGCATATATTACCCTGGATTAAATAAAACCCAGCAAAATTCTTTAGATATTATGGGCATGTTTTATGATCAGGTGAAGCAAGATAATTCAATAGATACAAATATATTGTCATCTTTGAATGCGATAAATATTCCATTGTTAAGAACTGCGATGCGAGATAAACAATTTTTTGATGATGGTGAACATCCTGCAAGACAGTATTTAGAAAAAATAATATACGCAGCGCAAAAGTGGCATGGTACTCCTGTTGTTAATAAGTTACATAAATTTAGTTCTAATTTGGCCAGTGATTATGATGGCAGTAATGATTCATTTGATGACGCCAATGATGACTTGGAAAGTTTTTTAAAGTTAACTGAAACACGTGCCAAAAAATCTGAAGAGAAATGGGTTAATTCAGCAAAAGGCAAAGAGAAGCTTGACTACTCACGTATGAAAGTTGAAGAAATTACGGATGACATTTCTCAAGATGCTGTCCCCGATTTTGTTAAAAATGTTATTAAATACGTGGTACAAGATGCATTAACACTGTCATTATTAAGACACGGAGAGGACTCTGATGAGTGGAAGAAAAATATTGGCATGTCTAAATCTATTGCCAAAATGGCAAACCCAAAGGAAATTAAAAAATTAACTCCCAAGCAAAAAATTGAATCTTTGCATCACCTAGATCAGACAATGGATGATTTGGGTTTCTCAGAAAACGACAGAAAATCAACCTTACAAAATATTAAAGACTGTGCAGAAGCTGCCACAGTGGATAAATTAGACAATGAGATTAAATTAAAAAATGTTGCCTCAATTAACAAGAGCAAAGAAAATGTTACTAAGGCAGCTTCTGCAAAAATTGAAGACATTAGAGAGTTGTCAAGTGATGAGAAAACACAATTAACAAAAATTAAGTTAATGCCTTATGGGACATTGTTTGATTTCATTATTAATCAACAAAGAGACAAAATTAGAAGAAGGCTCAGTTGGTTTAGTCCTGTGAGTAATAAGGCATTATTCGTTTCATTGCTCGGGAATAAACCCTATGAAAAAACCCTCAGTGCGATTGCAATAGATCCTGTCTCTTATACACATCTGACGCTGCCGACGATCTACTCTGTGTAG
>CAJXVJ010000127.1 GCA_913061105.1 uncultured Alcanivoracaceae bacterium
TCTACACAGAGTAGATCGTCGGCAGCGTCAGATGTGTATAAGAGACAGTTGTTGCACAGCTTGGTACATTGACCAACCATTTGGGTGCCAAAAAACCATACCTGGTGCTTCTTCTTGAAAATGAAACAAGTCCATTCTCTTACCCAGTTTTCTATGATCACGTTTTTCAGCTTCTTCGATGCGGTGTAAGTAATCTTTTAAATCCTTTTTATCGCCCCAGGCTGTTCCATAGATTCTTTGCAACATTTCATTGTTACTGTCACCACGCCAATAAGCTCCTGCAACGTGTGTGAGTTTAAATACTTTTAATTTTGATGTATTAGGCACATGAGGACCACGACATAAGTCTATAAACTCACCTTGTTTGTATAGGCTTAGTGTTTGATCAGCTGGAATATCACGAATAATCTCTGCTTTGTATTTTTCACCCATGTTTTCAAATAAACTCACTGCTTCATCACGTGACATTGTCTGACGTTCAACAGGCAGTTTTTGTTTGACTATTTTTTTCATCTCTGATGTGATTTTTGCCAATTCATCATCAGTAAAATGGTGTTCACTTGAAAAATCATAGAAAAAACCATTCTCAATCACAGGTCCAATAGTAACTTGAACATTTGGATAGAGCCTTTTTACAGCTTGGGCCATCAGATGAGCAGTCGAATGCCTAATCACTTCTAGACCATCATCACCTCTATTGGTCACAATTGCCAATTCAACATCGGTCGATATCTCTGTCGATAAATCAACCAACTCTCCATTAATCTTGGCAGCTAAGGCTGCATTTGCAAGTCCAGGGCCGATATCAGCAGCCACATCAAATGCAGTAACTGTGTTATCAAATTGTCGTTGTGAGCCATCGGCTAATGTCACTATAGGCATAAGTTTTATTTTATCCAAAAAAAAAGCACATAATGTGCTTTAGACCAATTATGTTGTGTGATTAAAAGTTAATTTAAAATCGTCGTATTCATGGCTCAATTATAACACCAGTGGTGATTTTTATAATAATTTAATGATTAATTTGTTAAAATCTTACTTTAAATCATAATAAAATTAGTTAAATGACGGTAAGAATTGATAAATGGCTTTGGTCTGCCCGCTTTTATAAGACCAGATCATTGGCAAAAAAACACGTAGAAACTGGTAAAGTTAAAATAGCAGGTCAAAAAATAAAACCCTCACGTGCGGTAAATGTTGGTGATTCTCTTGAGATTCGCAAAGCTGAGTTTACTTGGCATGTTGAGGTATTAAAAACAATCGACAAACGTGTCTCAGCTAAACTGGCCATTCATACATACCTAGAATCCCCTGAGTCTATAAAAGCCCGTGAAGATATTATAACAGCAAGCAAGATGACCTACTCTTCTGCACCTAGACCCCCAAAACATCCAGATAAAAAATCACGCAGAGAATTGATTAAGGTTAAAAAAGGAGGCTTTTAAGACAATTATCAATTAGTAATGTGTAATTAGTAATTAAAGATGAAGATCAAAATCGTAACGCAAAGGGCGCAAAGAAGACGCAATGATTAAATGAAAATATCATGACTATGTAATAATCTCCTGTTTAATAGATCACATCAATAAAATAGTCATTGCGAGGGAGGTATGACCGCGGCAATCTAATGGTGTACGAAGAAATAAAAAAAGACACTTAATTAAGTGTCTTTTTATTCGAATATAATCTTTCTAAACGTATTGAATTTAACTTTCCTTTTCTGGCAAAGCTTTAGCTTTGGTGGAAATTAGGGCTTCGCGTAATTTGGATTCAGTTTCTGCAAGTTCTGCTACTGCAGTTTTGCGCATTGCTTTGCCTTCTTCTGAAATGCGTAGGCTGTCTTCGATGGTTGCTATTAATGTATTATTGGCTTCTTTAATAACTTCTATATCAAAAATGCCTCTTTCCAATTGTTCGCGCACAGTTTTATTAGCAATTCTAAGGTTTTCAGCATTGCCTTTTAACAATTCGTTGGTTAAGTCTGATGCATCTTTTATGGTTTTGGCTGCAGCTCCTGAACGCCAAATTGTAACGGTTTGTGCCAGTTGTTGTCTCCATAAAGGGATAGTATTGGCGATAGTAGAGTTTATTTTATTGATTAATCCTTTATCATTTTCTTGAACCAGGCGAATACTTGGAAGACTCTGCAAGGTAACTTGTCTAGTCAGGCGCAAATCATGCACACGGCGTTCTAAATCATCTCTTGAACCCTTTAGATCTCTTAGGTTTTGTGCCATCAACATGTCATCAGAATCTTCGGCTTGTTTTTGCAAGTCAGGAATCATTTCTTCATCAACTTGACGTAATTTTTCTTCACCTGCATTGATGTATAATTCTAATGTATGAAAATATTCTAAGTTTGCAGTGTATAACCTGTCCAAGCTGGTAATGTCTTTTAACAAAGTCACTTTGTGGTCTTCCAGCTTATCTGTTATGGAATCGATTTGTTTGCGCACTGACTCGTATTTCTGTAGAAATTTAGCCAATGGCTTAACCCGCATAAATAATCTGGCAAAAAATCCAGGCTTTTTATTTGGATCTAATTCATCAATATCAAAACCTCTAATTGTTGACACCATCTCATTTAGTGCCTCTCCGGATGAACCCAGTTCTTTGTTCTTAACGCCATCGAGCATTTTGTCAGATATTTCTGTAACACTTTCTTGTGCTTTTGAACCAAAAAAGATAATTGAATTGCTGTCTTGCATGTTGATTTCTGCAATAAGTCCATCAATTTCAGCCTTGTCTTTACTATCAACTTGGTTATATGGTGCCATTTCGTTTTTTATGCCAGGAACAATTTCACCGCTTATTAAAGTTGATTGATCTATTTCTTGATTGAGTTCTGTAGTTATTTTTGATTCTGTCATGATATTGTCCTTACAATTAGTTATTTAAGTCTTATTAATATTTAGTTAATGCCTTGTTTCTTTAGTAATGTATTGAGTACTTCGATATCTACATCTAGGTCAAATACCTCACTTGATAGTAGTTTTTCATACTGTTCAGAAAAAACTACTTCAATATTGACTAATACTTCTCGAAAATTATTTTCGAGTTCTTGGTTATCAGTGTTGTTATGAGATTTAGAGTATCTATCAACTACACTCTCAGCCCCAGTTAAATAGGTGTTTAAAAAACGTCTGGCCTTGCGAATCTTATTGGGTTGTTGGTATAAAATGTCGAGTACATCTCTTGCTAAACCAGTAATGCCATTTAACCTATTTGACATTTCATTATTGCTAATATTTTTACTGGCTGATTCAATATTTATGATCAAACCCTCACTGTCTTGTAATATTTCCAAAGCCTTGTCAGCATCAGTAACATCACTAAAGCTGATGTGTTTTGATTTAACCGCATCTAAGCCATACCAGAGCCAACTACCTATAGTCGAGGATATTCCAAAGCCGATTGATGCAAATAAATTATATTCAGTTAAAAACCAAGAACCCACAAAACTGGCTGCACCTAAAACCATAGAAGATAAAAACATCATTGGAAATGGTGAATTGTTTTGGTACTTTCTGGCCTGATAATTGTATTTGTTTTTTAAGCCAATTCCCATCCAATGGGCAGAAATAATAATCGCCACAAAAACGGCTGAAACCATGACTAGATTGATTAATTCTCCACTAAGTAGCTTAGATATTATGCTAAAAAGAAAGGGCAATGAATATATGTATAACAACCATGCACTATAATTTTTGGATTTCTGAATTTGATTTTGTCTGTATTTTACTGCCATTAGAGTATTTTTATACCTAGATATAATACTGAAAAGGATAACAATAAAAAACCAGTCAGACGCTTTATAAAGTCTTGCATTGGTTTGGGCCTATATTTTAAAGTTGATTATCATAACATTATCAGAAAAATCAGCACTTCCTAAAGAAATTTTACCAGTTCCCAATAACACGGTTTTGTCTCTGTGTAATCTTAATGAATTGCCTCCCAATTCAAGCCATGTTCCATTGGTGCTTTGATCTTCAATTCTAAAATTTCCATCTGAAAATTGGATTTCTGCATGAATACGAGAAGCCATTGGTGCCAATACCTGAATATCACACTCTTCTCCTCTACCAACAATCTTATTTGGAGATTTTTCTGTCATAACAATTTTTCTGCCATTGACATCTAGCGTCATTTTAAACGCAGCTTCAGGCAGTTTTAAATCGAGGGCTGAGGAAACCCTGGTAACTTGTG
The DNA here is from genome assembly GCA_913061105.1 of uncultured Alcanivoracaceae bacterium. Lineage (GTDB taxonomy): Bacteria > Pseudomonadota > Gammaproteobacteria > Xanthomonadales > Marinicellaceae > NORP309. The sequence goes on from CAJXVJ010000127.1 coordinate 4,207, forward strand.
AAACATCTTTCTGCCAGAATATTTCAATAATTTTAACAGCAAGTAGTTTGCCTTTTATTTTGGTTTTACCTAAATCTCTGTGTTTAATAGAATTATTCAAATCGTTAGATTTAAATGTCAGTGAATTTGTGATTATCTGACCTTTTTTAGCGACCCCGGCCATTCTTGCTGCAACATTTACAGTATCTCCATAGACATCACCCTTTTCTTGAATGACAACACCATGGTGGAAACCAATACGGATGCCTATAGGATGAGAGCCAAGAACGAAGTTACCAGATACGCTTTCCTGCATTGCTACAGCAGCTTGAATGGCTAATTGTGGAGTAGGAAATGTACACATAATCTCATCGCCAATGGTCTTGATCAATACTCCTTCAAAATTTTCTGAGACTTCTGTCAACATGTTAAGTACGGAAGCAATTGCAGAACGTGCTTTGTCATCGCCATATTTTTCAAATAAAGCAGTGCTTTTAGCAATATCGGCAAATAACACCGTTAAATCAGACATTTAATTTCCTCTTTTTAGACAATTCAATTAATTTATCAACAATGATATCTGCGTTTGGCAATACTAAAGCTGATGCATCTCCCAGTGGTGTAAAACTATCAATACCAGTGATTTTGCTGATATTTGGTGGTTTTTCTAAATTGTCGATAATACATGATACCACTCCTTCACCTACTGATGCAGATTCTCTTCCTTCATCGACCACTAAAATTGTATCAAACTTTTTAGCTAATTTACAAATGCTTTGTTTATTTAATGGTTGTAACCACCGTAAATCCATGATTGAAACTGAATCCGAGTGTGTTTTATTGAATTTATTACTGGCTTCTAAGCTCATTGGCACACCATTGGCATAGGTAATAATTAGAATATCGGTTGCTTTTTTGTTATAAATTTTGGCTTCGCCTATTTCAATGTATTCATCGATTGAGGGATATTTAAAACACCACTTATTATCGCCTTCCAGATAAAGGTCTTTTTTCATATACAAAGCAATAGGTTCTAAAAATACTGAAACCCTTTTGTCTACATGAGCCAATGCCATCAGTGTACGCATCATTTTAACAGCATCATCACCACGTGAAGGACAGGCAACTATTAACCCAGGAATGTCTCTTAGAGCTGTCATTGAGTTGTCATTATGGAAATGACCACCAAATCCTTTTTGATAACCTAACCCAGGAATTCTGACCACCATTGGGTTTGAGAATTGGTTGTTTGAGAAAAACTGTAAACTGGCAGCTTCGCCACGTATTTGGTCACATGCATTATGAAAATAAGCCAAATACTGTATTTCAGGCATTGGGATCATGCCCATATTTGCATAGCCTTGAGCCAATCCTAAGATTGTTTGTTCATCTAATAAAGTATTAAATACACGTTTGGGGGAAAACTTTTTATACAAGTTTTTGGTTAACGTATAAACCCCGCCTTTTTGTGCCACATCTTCCCCAAATACCAGTGAATTTTCGTATTTGAGCATTATATCCATCAAACCTTTGTTGATAAGAATCGCCATGTGTTTTTCTGGTTGGTTTTCTGGCAACAGTTTTTCATTTCCAAATAAAGCGACACGTTTGCTTTTATCAACGGCTTTTGTTGCTTGAATTTTAACATCGACAGGAGAATAAGGAGCCAAAGGTTCAATAATTTGCTCTTGTGTGACTATTCTGTCTTGGGTGTCAGCTTTGTATGCAGAATCCATGCAACGTTTGTTCATTGTCTCATACAACTCAAGAACTTCAGCAGCAGTCATGCAACCAGAGCCCACAGCTAACTCAGCTGATTTTAGTAATGGATCTTTGGCTTCTTCAGCTACCAATTCATCAATGTTGCGATAGTCTACTTCAAAATCAGTGCCGGCATGTCCCATAAGACGTGTTGTTTTTAAATGGAGAAACACAGGTTTTCTTTCAAATCGGCAAAAATCCACTGCCCTTTTGACTTGTCTGTATCCTTGAGCCAAATCCAAACCATCGGCTTGAAAATATTGTAAGCCTGGTCGGTGTTTGAAATTTCTTTCAATCCAACCCGCTGGAGTTTTAACTGAAATACCCAGACCATTGTCTTCACAAATAAACAAAACAGGAACGTCTAAACCTTGATAAGCGGCCCATGCAGCTGCATTAAAAGCGCCTTGTGCAGTAGAATGATTACTACTGGCATCACCAAAATTACACACAACAATTGAATCATCAGGTATGTCTAGCCCAGAAGGCGAGCGTTTGCCCATCTCAATTCCTAGTGCCGTTCCTACTGCTTTTGGTAAATGGCTGGCAATGGTGCTGGTTTGAGGCAATACCCATAATTCTTTTGATCCCCAGACCTTATGCCTGCCACCTGATGCTGGATCTGATTTACTCGCTGCAAAAGAAAGACAAGTATCATAAATAGGATCAATCTTAGGGACGTACCTTGATCGTTCCATCATGAATCCGCCACTGCGGTAATGCAAAAAAGCAGGATCGGTGTGTCGGGTTAATTTGCCCAACATCACGTTGCCTTCGTGACCAGATGAACCAATCGTGTAAAACACCTTGTTTTCTAAACGCAGGGCCCTTGCCATCAAATCTAATTGGCGTGACATGATTTGCGACACAAACATGTCCATAAAATCACTGTCAGTTAAACCATAATCTGCCAGATTAACTTTATTCTCACTTGCAGATAAGTTGTTTACAAACGCCTTAAAATTATCATCAACCACTTGAGCGCGGTTTATGTTTTTAGATTTGTTGGTTAATTTGTTTTTTATTGTATTAATTGTTGCCATGGTACTATTGTCTTAAAATGCATTTTTCCCAGTTAATTCTCTACCAACCACCAACTGATGAACCGTTTCTGTTCCTTCATAAGTAATCACAGACTCTAAGTTTAAGGCGTGTCGGATGGCTACATGTTCTGTTGTAATTCCAGCACCCCCTAATAAATCACGACAGTCTCTTGCAATATCGATTGCCATACGAACATTGTTCCATTTGGCCACTGAAATTTGAGTGGGTTGTAATTTCCCTTGATCTTTCAATCGTCCCAATCTTAATGCCAATAATTGAGCGGTACTAATCTTTCTTGCCATTTCTGCCAGTCTAAGTTGTACAATTTGGTTCTCATTCAATGCTTTACCAAATAAAACACGGTCTTTGGTGTAGTCTAAAACTTCTTGCAAACAGGCTTGAGCACAACCAATAGGACCCCAAGATATTCCGTATCTGGCATTTGATAGACAGGTTAATGGCCCTTTTAAACCAATCACATTCGGCAAGCGATTCGCATCAGGAATTCTGACTTCATCGAAGAATAATGCCGAAGTAACTGAAGCCCTTAATGACATTTTTTTAAGTATCAGTTCAGTTGTAAAACCTTTCATGCCTTTTTCTACTAAAAAGCCTTGAACACCATCATCTGTGTGTGCCCAAACTATGGCTATATTGGCTATTGATCCATTTGTTATCCACATTTTTGAACCATTCAAAATCCAGTCATCACCATCTTTTTTTGCAAATGTGTTCATATTCATAGGATCTGATCCACCATGTGATTCAGTTAATCCAAAACAACCTATGACTTCACCACGAGCCATGGGAGGTAGCCATTTTTGTTTTTGTTCTTCGCTTCCAAATTCAGAAATGGGAAACATGCACAATGAACTTTGAACTGATGCAAAGCTGCGCAAGCCAGAATCACCTCTTTCTAGTTCTTGGCATATTAATCCATAAGATGTATAACTTAATCCTGCGCATTCATAACCTTGGATTGAACTACCAAATAGCCCTAAATCGGCCATTTCAGGAATTAAGTCCATTGGAAATTCGTGTTTATCGAAAGCTTCTCCAATGATAGGTAATACCCTATCATCAACCCATCTTCCGATGGAATCTTGAACCATTATTTCTTCATCAGATAACTCAGAACGGATATCAAAAAGATCGAGTGGATTTAATGTTATTTTCATTGATTTTGTCCCCAATATTATTTGGTAATTTAATTGAGTGACATTTTACCTTGAAATGAATGAGGAAAACCAATATTTGAATAAAACCGATTAACTATTTCAATATTAACTTATAAAATGCCAATTAATAAATTTTTGTCATTTCGATTAGTAGCAATTTGTGTGTGTTTTATTTAGATCTTTTAAATGGCAAGGTTTTTATGTGTTTTACTTTCTTCCATGATTCATCTGTCTTATTGAATATGTGAATATCATTTGAATTGACAATAATGGTCTTACCATCAGAATCTAGATGATTACTAAATTTTTCCATTTTTTGTGGGTAATTTGATTTTATATATGCGCTTTCTCTCCAGCCAGTCCATTTTTTCTCATAAACATAAATTGCGCCTGAAGATGGTAATTGACAATTATCATTATCGCTATTGATTCCTGGTGATTGATTACTGTCCCCAGGTGCACCTACAACAATTGTGTCATTTGCAATTCTCACAGAACTGCCAAAATAATCTAATTGTAATGGCTTTGGTGCTTGTATTCGTGCTTGTTTTTTCCACTTCTTGCCTTTTTTCTTAAATACATAGACATGGCCAAATTGATCTAAATGTGATTCAATATTCAATAATCTGTCTCTAAAATTATTATTACTTGAACCACGAGTACCATGATAATTAATCAATGGATATCCAACAACAATGGTATCATTGCTAACGTCAATTGAATTGGCAAATGAGCTATCATAATACGCATCCTTCTTAACTAAATCAGTGATATTAATTTCCGTTTCTTTCTGCCATTTGTCATTTTCAAATTGATAGACATATAATTTACCATAACTAGATTCATTATCATTTCTAGAAATATGATTACCACCAACTATTAGAGAATTGTTATCTATGGCAACTGATTTTCCAAAATTAATATTATAGTTTTCAGGTGAAATTGTTTGTATATGCCTCCATGAATTATTTATTTCTTGAAACATATAAACAGCTCCTTTACTGTCCCAATTTTTATCGTTTTTATGATAGAGGTGTTTACGAGGTTTATCACCTACATGTACATTTACATCGGTTATAGCCAATTTATCTTCATATAAATCTAATGAACCGCCAAAATAACTAAAATAGGGTAAATCATTGGGATCAGGTGAGTATATTTTAGTTTGCTGCTGCCATTGACCATTGTTCTTTTTGAATATATAGACGGCATTGTTTTTACAATGGGTACACCCTGATTCTTCATCAGCTGTAATAGCCAGTGTATTTTGTGAAAGTGACAGTTGAGTCCCAAAAAAACCTTTGAAATCCATTCCATTTAATGTCTCAGGCAGTAATGTTTGCAAATAATGCCATTCATTGTTTTTCTTTTCATACACTTTTACACTATTCTGATAATGCTCTGAAATGATTAGATTATTATTATTTACGGCAACTTCTCTGTCATATTTCAACCAACTAAAATCCAATGGGTCATTGAAATTTATTTTTATTTCTTGTATGAGTGTGATTGGATATTCTATATTTTTAGTATTTAATTTGTAATCCAACTGATTACTTTTATAACTTAAATCTTTATTCACAATGAGTTGTTTACAGTTGGCATCTGTAATAGTGAAAATGGTTTCATCAATTCGTAGATTATTAATTTCCTCATAATCTGAAATACTTCTTGAAAAAGAAAACGGATAACCTCCAGGAGCTGTCTCTTATACACATCTGACGCTGCCGACGATCTACTCTGTGTAG
>CAJXVJ010000128.1 GCA_913061105.1 uncultured Alcanivoracaceae bacterium
ATTAATAACTATTTTTTCTTTAATGGCTTGCCAAAAACAGGAAAATAAAACTCCTGAATTAGTAGTCAAATTATCAAACACCAAATTTAGCATTGTTGCACAAGGAGAACTTGAAGCCATCAAAGCCACGCCTATCACAGCCACTGCAAAGACCCGGAGACCACAAACCATTGCATGGATTATTGATCAATACACCAGGGTGTCGAAGGGTGATATTATAGTTAAATTTGATGGCATAAACTTTCAAAATGAGCTCGATGAAGCTGAATTTGAAATGATTAAACTCAACTATGAAAAACTCCAAAAGCAACGTGAATTGGGAAATTCTCTTGATGATTTTAATAATGAAAGTAATGTAGTAGATTTTGAGTATTTGATGGCGCAAAAATTTAACATTGATAACCCACTACTGTACACTAAAATTGAAATGATTGAAGCATCAGATAACGAAGAATTTTTACAAGCTAAATCTGAATATATTGATAACATGTCTGGACATTTCAAAGGAAAGTCTGATTCAGAAGTTCAACTAATCAATTCAAAAAGTCAAATGCATCAAGTCAAGATGGATGCCAACCAATCTAATTTAGAGCAATTAGAAATTCTTGCTCCTCATGATGGTATCGTGGTCTTGAAAAAAGGCTGGGACGGGTCAATGCCTCAAGCAGGAAAATCAATTTTCCCTGGAATGGGAATAGCTTCATTGCCTGATCTTTCAGAAATGAAAGCTACAATATATGTCCCTGAAATTGAAGCGGTGGGGTTGAAAATAGACCAAAATGTAGAATTGAAATTACATGCATTTGCTGAAGATGTTTTCACAGGCACTATTAGTATGATCAGTAAAACTGCACAACCAAAACAACGAAACAATCCAGTAAAGTATTTTATAATCACTGTCATAATAAACGAAAAAGATGAATCAAAATTATTACCAGGTCAAAGATTAGATGCCACCATGTACACTGCTGAAAATAAAGATTCAATTGTTGTCCCAATACAAACTATTTTTAGAGAAAAAGGCAAAAGTTGGGTGTATCAAAAAAAGAAAGATGGCGGGTTTAGAAAAAAAGATGTTTTAACTGGCACCTGCTCTAATAGTCAATGTGTGGTCACAACAGGTTTACAAGCCAATGACATTATTGCATTAACAGAGCCACAACAAATTATGGAGCAAGATTCATGAAGGCATTATTCATACAAGCCATCAATGAAATGATGCACCACAAACTTAGAACCCTATTAACATTATTAGGCATGGTTTTCGGAGTAGGAGCTGTTATTGCCATGCTAAGTATAGGTGAAGGAGCAAAAGTTGAGTCTACACGATTAATTGAATCCATGGGCTTACGCAACTTAGTCATTTCGGAGAAACAGAACGATGAAGAAACCAGAAAAGAAATACGCAAGAATTCTATCGGTTTAAATCTCAATGACATGCGTTCAATCAGGAACTCATTGCCATTTGTTACACACAGTTGTGCAGAGAAAAACATCAATACTTATTCACTTTTTTCCAAAAATGGCGAGTCAAACAGTTCAGTAATGGCCGTGTCATCTGGTTGTTTTTCTATGTCCAATCTACAAGTTGCTGACGGTAAACTATTTACCGTTGATGATAATAATTCAAACAAACAAATGGCAGTCATAGGAGCAGATGTGGCCAAAAGTTTGTTTCCCAATGAAAGTGCTGTTGGACAGTTAATTAAAATCAATCATTTATGGGTTGAAGTTGTTGGTGTTTTAAAACAAGAAAAACTCAGTAAAAACGAAATACAAGGCATCAAATTAGGAGCTGAACATAACCGCATATTCTTACCATTATCCACCGCGCACAAACGCCTTAAAACACCTGACATGGAAAGTCAAATTGACAATATTCGCGTCACAATTGATGAGTCAATTCAACCACAAGTAGCCGCACTGGCAATTGATAAATTATTGAAAAGAAGGCATGGAAACATTGATGATTTTGAAATTGTTGTCCCTGCTTCTTTATTAAACCAACAAAACAAAACCCAAAAGATTTTCACCATAGTTATGTCAAGCATTGCTGGCATTTCATTGTTAGTGGGTGGAATTGGAATCATGAACATCATGCTTGCGACCATTCTTGAACGCACCAAAGAAATAGGCCTCATGCGTGCATTAGGCGCCAGAAAATCTGATATCAAAAACCAGTTTCTAGTAGAAAGCGCAACCATTGCAGCTGTGGGGGCATTGCTTGGCATTGTTATGGGGGTCATTCTCTCGTTTGCGATTCAATCGTTTGCTGATTGGCCCGTTCAATGGTCGATGTTTTCAATAGTACTGGCTGTTGGGGTTTGTTTACTTACTGGAATAGGATTTGGATATTATCCTGCAAAAAAAGCCGCGGATCTTGATCCTATATTAGCCTTGCAAAAGAATTAACCTTTTAACTTGATATAAAATCAACAGAAACTCTATTACTTGAAATTTTTCATTTTGTTTCAAGGACCTAGATTTTCTGTTTCATCTGCAGCCATTATCTCAAATTGTGATTTACGGTTTGACCATAAAACAATGACCGAAAACATTATCAATATTGAACCTATAAGCAATATATAGACAGAATCAAGAATAGATATTATTCCGCCAAAAATGGCGATAATGACATTGGTAATACAAAACGTAGAAGTTTGCAATCCCATAACTTTTCCCTGTCCCAAATGTCCGAAATAGGTAGAAAGATAACTTGGAATCATGCCATTAGTCAGTGCAATGATGCCTCCAATAATACTGAAGATAACAAAGGCTTGGTACAAACCAAGAAAAGGCTGAATAAATAATAACGCCGCTAAAATCGCCCCGCCTGCTAAAATCATATGAATTTCACCGTACTTTTTTTGAAATTTTGTGACGAAAAAAGTACTGACAATTATCATGACTAATGTTAAACATAATGTGGCCAATGAAATGGTTTTTCCTGTTGCATCAAAATAATCTACAAACCACACTGGGTAAAAGTCATAAAAAGCATTTAAGCCCATTGAATAGAGAAAGTAAAACCAAAAAATCGGTAAAATTTGTTTGTTTTTTAATAGAGTCAATGAATTATTATTACGGATAGTGTGCCAAAAATCCGAATCATCTAGATTTTCTGTTTTATCTTTTGCCACCATAAACCACACCAAAACAATAGAGATGGCCATACCTATACCTGCCATTATAAAGACTTCGGCCACACCATAAACCATTAAAAATCCACCTATTACAGGACCCAACATCCATCCTGAATAGGTTGCAGTATAAACCAATGACAAAGCCTTGGTTCGGTCTATTTTGGGGTGTAATTCTACGGCAATTGCACGGGCAATGGCAATGTTGCCTTCGCATATACCTGTTAACAACCTGGCCAATATAAAAAATACAAAAGATTCATAATATATGGCCAAAGCTGTTAAAGCATAACCAATCACTGACCCAAATAATGTGATTAGCAAAACCTTGCGCCGACCATAATGATCAGATAACGCACCAATATAAATACTGCCAATCAACATACCCAATGGGTAAATGGCCAAACTTACGCCCAATAATATTTTTGGATGAAAGCCCATAAAATGGGTCAATTCATTGGCTGGGTAATCTATAAAATAAGGCGCCAATACCGGATAAGGCAATGCAATACCAATGGTACCAAGAAAGCTCACCAGCATGATAATAATAAGGATTAGTTTTGGGTTTTTATGCATGAGTAATTGTTACATCATTTAAAGATGCGTTGCACTCGGTTCAATCCTTGCCAATAACATAAATCTGCGGGATGTTTTATATTCCACAACACCAAATCGGCTTTTTTGCCAAATTCAATGCTGCCTACCTCATCTTCTATGCCCAAAGCCAATGCCGCATTTCGTGTAACACCAGTCAACACTTCTTCAGGTGTGAGGGAGAATGCTACACAAGCCTTATTCATTGTCGTTAATAAAGAGCTGCTGGGAGCTGTTCCTGGATTACAATCAGTAGAGATAGCAATCGGCACATTGTGCTTTCTAAAGGCTTCAATCGGTGGTAACTTCGTTTCTTTTAGAACATAAAAAGCATAAGGCAATAACACCGCTACTGTGCCAGCTTTTGCCATGGCTTTAACGCTTTTGAGGCTGGTATATTCAACATGATCAGCAGACAATCCAGCATATTCTGCCACCAAGGCCGCTCCATTTAAATCACTCAATTGATCGGCATGTAATTTAACCGGCAAGCCCCAACGTGCGGCGGCATCAAATACTCGCTTGGTTTGTTCATAACTAAAGCCAATGCCCTCACAAAAGGCATCAACGCAATCAGCAATGTTTAGCCCAGCAATTTTTGGAATAATTTCTGTGCAAATTACATCAACATACCCATCTGCATTGTCTTTGTATTCTGGCGGCACAGCATGGGCAGCCAACAATGTTGTTTTGACTTGAATACCATGTTCATCACCCAATTTTTTTGCCACTTGTAACATTTTTAACTCAGATTCAAAATCCAAACCATAACCCGATTTGATTTCTACAGTAGTCACCCCTTCGCTGATTAACGCCTGAAAACGTGGCAATGATTGTTGATACAACTCATCAAAACTGGCTTCACGTGTGGCACGAACGGTAGACAAGATACCACCACCATTGCGGGCAATTTCTTGATAATCCACACCATTAAGTCTTTGCTCAAATTCATCAGCTCGATTCCCACCAAATACCAAATGTGTATGACAATCAATCAATCCAGGTGTCAACAAACAGCCTTCAGCATCAATCAACTCCTTTGCCAAAGTTTCAATGCTGTTTTTAATCCCCGCAGTTGTGCCCAACCATTCAATGCGGCCATTCAATATTCCCAATGCACCTTTTTCAATCATGCCATAAGCAAGCGAGCCTTCTTCCATGGTGGCAATAGTGGCATTAATTATCAGTGTGTCCCATTTGAACATAGTTTGATTGGCGTGAGTAAAATGCCATTATAATAGATTAATTCCATTCGTTCACATGATATAATCGATTTTCTACTATCTGCTTAAATTGACCATGACAAAAACCAAGTTCGGCCTAATCTTTATGTTCTTGATGTTAGTGCTGGTTCTAATCCTAAGCCAATGTCATGAAAAGCCTCCTATTACCAATAATATTTCTTTACATGTCACACAAAAAATTGCCCCTAAACAAAAAACCACGATAGAAGAAAAAATAGCTGACAAAAAAAACACTTCTTTGTTAAACGAATTAAATTCTATCAATGAGTTGCAAATAAGTCCTGAACTAAATTTCTTAACTGCTTTTCGACAATACACGTTTTTTACCATGTGTGAAAATATCATCAATGACTTGGAACAAAACAAAAACCCATTGGATTTTTTCAGGTCCGAAACTGAATATAAAAATAAAATGTTTGGTTACTCTGGAGGCAAAGATCATGAAAACCATTTTTTAGATCATGTGGAAAACTGCAAAGATCTTTTGAAATTTAATGATGAAACATTTGATCAGGCTTTTTCCAGATTAAAAACCACCTATCAAAGCATAGAACCCAAAACCGATGAAGAAATAGAATTGGCCAAAGATATCTCACTATTTGAAAATATCGAAGAATTGAAAACTCAATTAGCACAAGCCCAAAAAGGCGTGTCATCATTATCTGACAAAGCCAAGCATCAAATAAATTTAGAATTTGAAAATCTAAACAATATTCTTGCTCCATTACAGAGCATTTCAGTAAGCGAACGAACTATCGAACAAGCAAACCAAATCACTTATTATCTTAATAAAAGAAGAGCATTGTTCAAGAAAAATTCAAATAGCTATCATATTGATGAAGAACTCATTAAATCATTAAACCAAGAATACAATGAAAATGTGAAACTTTTGACTGATTCCATCACAAGCATCAAATCATCAGACATTTATACTTTAATGACTAGACGAGGTGTTTTTTCTTATCATCTTAGAAAAATATCAGAACACTCAAAAAAGAACACTCCATTTAAAGATAATTACTACCCTGATGTTTTAACTCGAACTTCTTTGCCTTTGTTTGCCTGTGCTCTTGGATATCCATGTGCGCAAGGCTCTCAAATCACTTTGCATCACTGTATCATTATGTATAACAAAAATGCTTGTGGACGCAGTGTTGAGGATTTTTATTTAAACCATTATATTAGCCCAAACATGCAGCCAGATCTAAATATATTCATCAACTATCTATTTGAAAATTATGCCAATGACTAACAAAACCAAATCACTATTTTTAGTGTTACTAATTGTTGTGTTTATCATAGTCCTAATTACGCGGAACAATAATAGGCAACAGAGTCCAAACCCTCCTAATATACAATCACAACACAAGCCCATTCCAGAAAGTGTCATAGACAATAATAATGTTCAAAATAAATTAAAACCAATACAAAAACCACAAATAGTTTCAGAACAAGATGAAATAAAACCTGATAAATCCTTGTTTTATTCTGATGATCCATTTATTAACCAGGCAATCATTATGAGTTTATATAATGACTGTGTAAATTTATTTTACTTGAACAAAACAAAAGGAATTAACAAAAGATATAAACACAAACCAAAAAAGATCTTAAAAAGAATAACAGAACGTTTTAAACACTGTCAAAAAGTTAATGTTGAACATCCAGATTTTTATTTGGATGATGACGAAAAATCATACAAACCCCAATCTCGGGGAAGGTCTCTATTAGAAGAAGGTTTTAACTACAAATTTGAATTTGGTGAGGACTATGAAAAAGACCGTTTATTTATTAATGAACTCAGTCAAATAGATACAAGAGCTCTCTTAAGCCCTCAAGCCTATAATGCGATGTCATCTTTCCACTTCAAAAATTCTATTGCTATTGTTATGAATTTAATTCAATCTCAACAACTCGCTTATATAATTATTATGTTAGATGTTGGCCAAACTGTCTATAACTGCAATAGGAATAATGGATGTGGAATTAATAGCACGATAATGTTTAACCTTTGCATAAAAAACAATAACTATTGTGATCTAAACAACCACAAAGAATACATTGAAATGACAATGAGCAAAGGACAGCAAGCAGATCTAGCGATTGTTGTAAAGTACATTGAAACCCTGTTCGAAAACCAATGACTTCAAGCACATGTAAAAATACCTGTTATTTGCTAAAGTTGTAATACACTAAAACTTAGGAAGAAGTATGAAAAACATTTCAATGTGGTCTTGTCCTAAATGTCATTACAATCAATATGACACTGACCAATTTCGAGCAACAGGCGGTATGTTAAGCAAAATTTTTGATGTACAGAACAAACATTTCACCACAGTCACATGTAGACAATGTACCTATACTGAATTGTATAAAACCAAAAGCAGTAATATTGAGAATGTATTTGACTTTTTTACCTAGGTTTTTGCAAAACTCTGTAACAGGAAGTAAGATGAGCTATTGACCAATCATGCCACAAAACTCTCTAATAAATGAAAATATTTAAATATTTCCTATTTCTAATATTTGCCATAATTATTTGGTATTTACTTTATGGTTTTGACGACTCAAAACCAACTGTTTCAATTGACAATGAAGTTAAATCAGACATAATTGCCCGTCATTCAATAGAAATAAAAACACCAAAAGCAAAGAAAAAAGTCATCAATTTCACAGAAAAATTAGCACCAGAAACTGTGATTTCTGAACCTGATATACATTTAAGTTATCTTCAAGCCTATCGAAATATTGATTATTTTCAAAAATGCAATTCCATTATTACTGATATTAACAACAATATTTCGCCACTGATTAAATTTAAAAAAGATTCATCTCTAGACTATTTTGACTTTTCAAATGAGTCGGAAAAACAAGCAACCACTCTACAATTACAGTATTTTTCTGATTTTACAGAACGTTGTCGATCATTTATTAAAGATGATAACGAAACTTATTTCGAAACGATTAGGAGACTTAAAACTATACTCAATGAAATTGAACCAAACACAGATGAAGAAAAAGACTTGGTATCGGGTATTGAATTATTAAAACAACTATTCGCACTACAAAAACTCATGCGTAGCACTCAAACTAGCCACTCTAAACTTGACGATGAGACCTTAAACAACATCAAACAGGAAATAAAAAACACTTTAAAAATTATCAGTGAATATAAGGCCAACCCAGATTGGCAAACCAATCATCAGATACAGAATGCTATCCAAGATTTAACAAATAAAATTTATCAACTTAATGATAAAATAAATCAAAACAGGGTCTCAAACACAGATACTGAGGAAAAACAAAATATCGAGAATCAATTAGTTGAGCACAAAACCAAAATGGTTGATTTTTTAAAGAAAAATAAGTCACCTGATGTATTGTTGTTGTACGCACGGTATATTTTCAAACCCGATTATCAGAATAATAATCCTATTATTAGTGACATGAAACGTGAATTAAATACTTATGATAGGTCTTTAATGTTGAACTTGTATAATGTCGGTATCAAACTGGCTGCCTGTGCTCTAAATTATCCCTGTGATGACCAATCTCATTTTATATTAGACTATTGTATACGAGGTTTTCACAATATGAGCAATTATCCAGATGCCTGTGGAATGACACTAGAGGATTTTTACTTTAATCACTATTTGGGGCCAAATCAATTGGAAGATGTTAGCAAATATTTGAATTACATACTGGAACATTATGCGAAATAATAATACAAAAATATTTTTGTTAATATTGATTGGCATTACTGGTTTCTTAATCTATAAAAGCCAAGTTGTTGATCTGCAAGAAACTGATTTTAATAAAACAGAAATTCAACTTGTGCAAGAATCATCTTCAGAAGTTAGAAAAAATCCGCAACAAGCACATGTTAAGAAATTAATAGACACACCAATCGATACAAATTTTAATGAGGAGAATTTGACAGATATTGAGATCATCACTACTTTTGATGATGAACCTATTGTCGATGCTGAAATCATTCGACAGAAGTACCAACACTGTTCTCGTATGCTTTTATTCTTAAAGGACAAAAAGTACAAAAAACATTATCACAAAAGTTACACTAAGTTAAAGACAAACAATCCCAATTATTATAATAAGCGCCTAGAATATTGCCAAAAATTAAATAAAAATCATCCTGAATATAACTTAGCGCAAAATGATAATAAAGATGAGACGATACCAAATAGTTATTTGGGGCGATTATTAGATGATGGTGAATTTGCTGAATCACAAATGGAAAATGACATTGAATCAGTCAAAAGAGCTTTAATAAATGCTGATCCAAATTTAATGCTCAGTTATCATGCCTTAATGGGTTATTTAACATTTGATCTAGATCTTAGACTGATACTTGAAAGTCAACAGGTTGACTACACTTCGACTATAGGGAAGTATGCAAGAATATTATTTGCTTGTAGATTGGGTGCAGATTGTGGCGAAAACAGTGACATTGTATTTAGCACCTGTCTTAACAATGAAAATTTGTGTTCAAATGATATTGAAGAATTAATCAAATCTAAGTTTTCAAACGGTCAACAAGCAGACATTGAACTGGCATACCAACATTTGATCAATTATTATAATGTTAATGAATAATCACAATTTCATGTAAAATAGAAATTACATTATATATTGGGAACTATATAAGTTTTATCTAATCAGAGTTAAAAAGGGTAGAATAGTCTATAAATGACTGTCTCTTATACACATCTCCGAGCCCACGAGACAGGCAGAAATCTC
>CAJXVJ010000129.1 GCA_913061105.1 uncultured Alcanivoracaceae bacterium
CACAGAGTAGATCGTCGGCAGCGTCAGATGTGTATAAGAGACAGGTATTGATTTTACTGACAAGCAATAATGTCTATGCATTTGGTACTGGAGCTGGTACTTGTGATGTTGTTGCAGATTTTTCAACCATCACTGCAATGGGGGATAGGGTCAGAAATGAAACTCCAGGTGATTATCAATTATCCTCAAATGTTTCTGAATACAATGTTTTCGAACATGTAGAGTTAACCATGACGGCAAATGGAACGGGAGATCAATCGACTTTTACTGGTATTGTTGTCTCTGTTGTAGATGAATCTGGGAACAAAGTAGGCACATTCAATTTTGATGATGAAACAGAAGTGAGAGATTGTGGTGGCAGTGCGATGATGGCAGCCACACATACCTCTACACATGGAAGCACTAATTCTAGGACATTATTTTGGATTCCACCAAGTGAACCTGTAGGCAATGTTTATGTTCTTGCTTATGTATTATCAGGTGAACGAGGTGATACACAAACACAACAGTTTTTCCGAATGGTTAGAGGTGATGGTGCAATAACTCTATCCGAAAGTCTTGATGTGATATTTTTAAACTATTTTGAGTAAAGTTTGGATAATATTAAACAACAATACCTCAATAAACAACAATAAAAAGCCCCGATAAACGGGGCTTTATACATTTGATTGATTAGAGTTAAATCGTTCAAAAGTATTCATCAAAAAAGGGTCAGTAACCTATTATCATGGTTTTTAATTAAATGACTGTACTGTTAGTTCAGGCAACACACCTGCAATTTCATAGCCATATGACTAATGCCTTTATAATAATTAAAAGTTGTATAAGTTAAGTGTACTGAGCCTTTATTCTCCTTTTATTTCATAAACTTGATATGAAAAGGATAACAACACATTTAACTCAAATAAATTTTACTCGATAATTTTCTCATTACGAAGAAAGCTTATCATTTCATCAGACTCATGCTCATGAAAAGTTGGGCACAAGCTCAAACTGACTTCTTTTTCTGGACGTTTAAAAATGATGTACTTTGTGCCAACACCAATATTGATATCAGTTGATATTGCATAATCAGCATCTAATGGGACATGTCGTGTATACACAATCTCAGTAGCTGATGGGTTTCCTTTAAAAACTTCTTTTATTTTTAACTTAATCTTATGATTTGGACGATAGAGTATTTTTTCATCAACTTCAATCTGATGCACAGACATAATCTCGGCCAAATAAACATCTTCACTTTCAGAAAACTTGGTTTCAATGGGCGGGTATAAATCTTTATTACAAGCACACATACCAGCATATGATAGATTGCAGTTAAATAGAATAAGTATCGCGAGTGTATATTTCATCATATTGTTGTCTCTCTTGATTATCTATAAAGGTTATTAAGCACACGTTTTTTATTGAGACAAAGATTTAAATATTTAGTTTAGAAAGTAATTGAAAAACAATAACACCGATACTAAAAATACAGAAAGTAATGCTAGTCAAATGACATGATATCCCAAAAAAAACTTGACCCATACTCCTCAGGTCACAGATTTATTATTCAAAACCATTAGCAAATATCAAATCAATAAATGGGTAATATATTCCCATAGTATTCGTAAGTCCAGCGTCATTAATACCAGCCCAAATAATCATCTCTGAACCAGTCCATATTGCCGTATGTTCTCTTCTTGCAGTCGGAGCTCCATTAAATGTAACGCTTGACCAACTGTCAGCCACAGGATCATAACGACTACCTAAGTTCAAATTATTAGATCCATCAGAACCACCCCATACTATCATCTCATAGCCACTCCAAACAGCTGTGTGATAAAATGTGCCATTGAGAACATTGGCGCCAACACTGGTAGCAAGCCAACTGTCACTTACTGGGTTATAACGACCACCACTGTTTAAACTACCGTTTTCATCACGTCCACCCCACACTATCATTTCATTGCCAGTCCAAATTACTGTGTGCTCATACCTATCTGAGGGTAGATTGGCACCAACATTGGTAGCAAGCCAACTGTCATTTACTGGGTTATAACGACCACCACTGTTTGAACTACCAATTCCAACACGACCACCCCACACTATCATCTCATTCCCACTCCAAACAGCTGTGTGTTTTAGCCTACCTGATGGTACATTTTCGCCAACACTGGTAGCAAGCCAACTGTCATTTACTGGGTTATAACGACCGCCACTGTTTAAAAAACTAGCATCATCACCTCCCCAAACTATCATCTCACTGCCACTCCATACTGCAGTATGATCAATCCTTTCTGAAGGTGCATTGGCACCAACACTGGTAGCAAGCCAACTGTCACTTAATGGATTATAACGGCCACCAGTGTTAAATAAACCTCCAGAACGGCCACCCCACACTATCATCTCACTGCCAGTCCATACAGCTGTGTGAAGAAACCTAGCTGATGGCACATTGGCGCCAATACTGGTAGCAAGCCAACTGTCATTTACTGGGTTATAACGACCACCATTGTTTGAACTACCATTTCCACGACCACCCCACACTATCATCTCACTGCCACTCCATACTGCTGTGTGATCATACCGAGCTGAGGGTTCATTGGCAACAACACTGGTAGAGGTCCAACTATTATTTACTGGGTTATAACGCGTGCCTGTGTTTAAATAATTTCCATTATCACCACCCCAAACTATCATCTCACTGCCACTCCAAACTGCTGTGTGTAATTTCCTGGCATTGTTGGAGCCAACAAAACTGGTTTCAAGCCAACTGTCACTTACTGGGTTATAACGACCACCACTGCTGAAATTATTTCCAACACTATCTCCATCACGACCACCCCACACTATCATCTCACTGCCAGTCCATACAGTTGTGTGAAAAAACCTATCTGATGGCACATTGGTACCAATACTGGTAGCAAGCCAACTGTCACTTACTGGGTTATAACGACCACCACTGTTTAATAAAGCACTTCCAATACCACCCCACACTATCATCTCATTGCCACTCCAAACAGCCGTGTGATAATATCTGCCTGATGGTACATTGGAGCCAATACTGGTAGCAATCCAACTGTCATTTACTGGGTTATAACGTCCACCTGTGTTAAAAATATCATTGTCAATATCGCCACCCCACACTATCATCTCACTGCCACTCCAAACAGCGGTATGCCTTCCCCTAACAGAGGGCACATTAACGCCAACACTGGTAGCAAGCCAACTATCATTTACTGGGTTATAACGACCACCACTGTTTAAGTAACTCTCATTAAAACCACCCCACACTATCATTTCACTGCCACTCCAGATTGCTGTATGTGAAGTCCTTGCTGCAGGTACATTGGCACCAACACTGGTAGTAAGCCAACTGTCATTTACTGGGTTATAACGACCACCACTGTTAGAAATACCATTTCCACCAAGACCACTCCACACTATCATCTCACTGCCACTCCAGATTGCTGTATGAAAAGATCTTGCTGCAGGTACATTGGCAGCAACACTGGTAGCAAGCCAACTGTCATTTACTGGGTTATAGCGACCACCACTGTTTAAACTACCACTTTCATTATTACCACCCCACACTATCATCTCACTGCCAGTCCATATTGCTGTGTGACTTCTTCTACCATCTGGTGTTAATGTTGATGGTTTCCATGTATCAGGGGCTCCTGCTTTATTAAATGGTTTATTTGAAGCTGATATTTTTGCTAAGGAGTATTGATTGTTAGTGGGTGTTGGTAAATAGTTATTATCTGTTTGCCTTGAAAACCATTTATTCTGGCTTTGTTTTTGCCACTGTAGTACTTGTACTTTTATGCTGTGTTGGGTTTGCTCTAGTATTTCATTATAGATAAAGGCTGTTTCTCGCTCTTGTAAATTTTTATTGTTGAATTGTTCTATTTTTTGTTTAAATTCTTCGGTATCTAACTCTATTGCTATTTCTTGATTCGGCTCTGCTGTCATTTCATTTGCCAAATTCTTTTCATCATCACTTTTTATGCTGTAAGTTAGTATATGGACTTTTGCTGTAGTATCTTCGGTGTTGTAGTTTTGTAGGTATATATTGAGTTCCATTTGTGCTGTTTGTTTAACTTGAGCATGGATTTCATTGTTATAATTGTATTGATTGGCTAGTTTCCTATGCACAAGATAGGGTCTGGATACACATTGGGCAATCGTTGTTGCATCATTATCAAGTAATGCATACAGTTCTTTGAGTCGTTTGGTATCTTTGCTATCTCTTGTCATCCGATCTAAATCATGTTGTAACATAGCAGGTGTTATCTCAAAGTTAAATTTATCATACAATACTGCTTCCATTTTGAGACTGTTATGTACAAGTTGGTAGGTTTGTTCAACATCAAGTACATCAACAAACAGAGGTTTGGCAGTTGTATTTTCCTTTGGCCAGACATTGTAAGACCACTTGAGCTCATCAAGTTTGATTTTACAATCAACCAATTTATCTATATATTGCTCTTGTGATAAATTTGACCAATCGCTACTAGATTGCTTGGCATTTGTCTGAAACACCATAACCAACAAGGCTATTATTAACTGAATATATGTGCTTATTCTAATTTGCATTAGATTACTCCATTATTTTTCTTGATAATCAAAGTACGTATTTAATATAAAATTAATGACACATATAGAGAAAATAGTTTTCTAAAAACCTATTAATCAAAGAAAAAGGTATTTAAACACAATTAAAATGCCCGTTTTTGATATTCGGTCATGGTATGTTCATTTCATTATTTAGTGTGCAGGCTCACCCTACGATTTTAATTATTACTAAGAGAACTGACAAAAAGTATTACGCACAGGTGCTCAACTACATAAGAAAAGAGTTATTAGACACAAAGCATTGTGTCTCTACATCGGATTATTTTTTTACCTTGGTTATCTTCCTGTCCTTCTTGGCATATAGCTTTTGATTTTAACCTAGATCTTTAATTACAAACTGTGCTGGATATTTTTTCAATCTAATAATGCTTTTTTGAAGTAAAAGAAAATCCCTATTACTAATTATTAATTGTATTTGCACTTCATGGTGAACAGCTTTTGATCTTGACTTTAAACCTCTGTGGTTAAAAATCTTTTGATTTTGGCTTTTAATTGCTAACTGTTAACTACTAATTATTAATTGAAAAAGGATACCCACAAGGGGCACACCGTACATTAGTTTTATAATCTAAAAAAACCTTCATGTTCTTCGTGCACTTCATGGTGAACAGCTTTTGATCTTGATTTTTCGCTATGTTCACCGTGCCGCTGTGCGATAATCGCTTTTGATCTTGATTTTGATCTTTAATTGCACATTATGCTGGATATTTTTTACAATCTAATAATGCTTTTATGAAGTAAAATAAAATCTTTATTACTAATTATTAATTGTAATTATAGCGTAAAATTAAAATCCTTAACCAGCATTCCTGGGCATTGGGTTCCGCCAAGTGTTCTTTCTGAATAGGTATGGTTGTCTAGTTCGGTTTCAGCAAAGTCTGTGATTTGTTCTAGGTTTTCTCCCCAAAATTGGTAGATAGTGTCATCAAATCTCAGGTCTTTGATCGGTGCGATTATTTCGCCATTTTCTACCCAGAAGCATGCAAAGCGTGTCATTCCGGTGATGCGGCCTTGCTTTTGATCGCTCCAATTCAGGTAGTGTAAATTAGAAATATACAGACCAGTGCCTAATTGTTTGAGTATATCCTCTCGGCATAAATCACCAGTTTCAATCACGGGTGAGCGCAGCGATTCTTCTGCACCAGCAGCATTTGATTTATATCCGTATTCTTTGGCTGTTCTTGAGCTGACCAATAGGTTTTCTAATTGTCCGTTTTTGAAAATTGGCAGCTTTTTGGTAAACACTTCACCGTCTTCGTTAAACTGGCTGGTTAAACCAAGTGAGAAGTCTTCATTGAGGGTAAAATGTGGACTTAATCGTTTGCCTTCGTTCTCATAAGGAAGCAGTGGAGAACTGCCTTGCTTTAGTGCACCTTGGCTGGTGCCGCCCCAACAGAATGTATCCAGTATTTCATTGATAGCTGCTGGTGCTAGGTAGCATCTGTATTTACCTGGTGTTAGGACTTTGTTGTCTTTTTCCATGTGCTTGAGGTTTCTTATTGACTCATCCAATATGGCTTTGAATGCACCTAGTTCAAATGTTGAACCGCCGTAGGATCCTTTGACTGCTTTTTCTTTGGCTGAATAGAGTGAATAATCCACACAAAATGAAGCACTTTCAAACCAATGGGATTGACCGAGTGAGTTGATATTGCCTCTGTAACTGATGCCGCTTGTTAATATGCCTGCTAAATCAACATGAGCGGTTTCATCACAAAGAATATTGGTCAGCTCGGTAATTTCAATGAGCTCTCCTATGTTTGAAACGCTTGATGATCCATTGTTCTTAAATGGTACAAAGAATGTGGCTTTTGCCATGTCTAGCATGCGAGAACGGCATGTTTCATAAATGTCATCTACTTTACTTTGATCATTATCTAAAATTCCTGTAATAGAAAAATCGAAGCTGTATTCTTTTTCATCTTTTTGAATCGCAATAGAGAGATTCAATTGATTAACATCTGTACTTTGTCTGACCTTGGATTTATTGAAACGAACAAACTGGGTTTTCTCACCTGATAAAGTCACTGTAACTTCTTCTTCAGTTTGTTTTTTAGACAAGATATACTGTGAAATTTGATTGAAATAATTTTCCATTATGCGCCTCCAAAAACTTCGATGTTTTTAAATAAGCAAGTCGGAATGGCATGGCCTACTCTGATGCTTTGATTGGGCTCTCCTTTTCCACAATAGGGTGACCCCCATATTTCATAAGTGCTTTTGTCGCCCACTTTGTCTAAGTTCATCCAAAACGAATCAGTAACGCCGCGGTAATTGGGGTTTTTTAGGGTTTTGGTGATTTTTCCGTCTTCAATGAGTTTGGCGTATTCACAGCCGAATTGAAATTTATTGCGGTAATCATCAATAGACCACGATCGATTGGTGTACATGATAATGCCTTTTTTAACGCCTTTAATCATGTCTTCAATTGAAGTATCACCTGGTTCAATATTGATATTGCCCATTCTGTCCATCGGTGGTCGGTTCCAATCGCAACTTCTGGCACAACTCACACCTGGAATGTTAGAACGGGTTTGTGATTCTATGCCACCAATACCACGTAGAAGAACACCATCCTTTATCAAGTATTCTTTACTGGCTTTTACGCCATTGTCATCGAACACATAACTGGCCATTTCAGATGTTAATGTTGGATCAAATGTCACATTTAATAAATCTGAACCGTATTGTCGTTTCCCAAAGTCATCTGGGCCAATAAAACTCCAGCCCGCATAATTTCTCTCATCTCCCAAAATACGGTCTAGTTCCAATGGATGACCTATGGATTCATGCACTTGCAGGTAGAGTTGGTCTGGTGCCATAATCAAGTCAAGTTGATCAGTTGGACATTCTTCAGCATCGAGTAATTCAACGGCCTGTGACCCTACTCGCTTGGCTTCTTTTAGTAATAATGTCATGTCGATATCTTCGAGGCCTAATTGCCTGCCATTCATACCATAGGAGCGTGTTTGGTTTTCATTGTCTCTTGAGGCTGTGGCAGAAAAATCTTTAGAAACAATACAAAATTCTTGAGACCAGTTTGCACCATTGGTGCTGATATAATTGATGTTAGTTTTGGTCAACATGGCCCAAGCTGAAGCTTCTATGATTTCATCAGATACTTTAAGTGCTTTGGTTATATCCACTAAGTTGGATTGTAGTTGTGCCAAAGATACAGCTTCGAATGGAATCTGGGTTTTGGTTTGGTAATCGCCTTGGTTGGCTGGACGAATAGAATCATCAAAATTACACAGGTTATTTTGTTTGGTTTTAATCGCAAAAGTTAAGGCTTTATCAAAAGCCTTCTGGATGCCTTCATTGGTTAAGTCACAGGTCCCAGCATAACTGATTTGACCACCATAAAGCACTTCAACCATGACGCCATGAGATTCACCTGTACTAATTTGATCTGGTTTGGCATTTCTGGCCATAACTAAGTCTGTGACTTCTTTGTATTCTCTGATGCTTGCCCAATCGCAGGCAGAAGAAAATTTTTCTAAAAGTTTTTTGTAATTTTCCATTATTTTAATTTTAATCTTGTGATTCGTTTATGAACTCATAATAGGCTGATATTTTAATCAGACACATGCACTTCTAGTTCAATTTCTACCATAAACTCTGGGATGGCTAATTCTTTAACACCTAACCAAGAACCTGTTGGGAAATGATTTTTATATATCTCTGTGCGATAACCTGCATGCTCTAGAAACAATGGCATATTTGTGGTGAAAACATTTTCTACTACCACGTCATCAAATGAAGCGCCGTAATGGCTTAATATTTTTTCTAAATCGGCATAACAATTAATCATTTGTTGTTTTAAATCACCCACAGCTGTTGGGTTTCCTTGATCATCCATACTGACTGCTCCTGAAACTTTTATGCTGTTACCAATTTTGACTGCATGGGAATAACCATAAGCCTTTTCCACTTCTGGTCTTAACAGAAAATATTCAGGCTCATCATCCTCAACAACTGCTTTTTTGTTGTGACCACAACTTTGTATGATCAAGGTCATAGGTAAAAGTAGTAGCAGAAATGTTAGTTTATGCTTAATCATATCTTTTGTGTTCATAATAATGCTCCTTTTGTGTTTACTGTGATTGGTTTTTAGTTTGCTTTTTTATTTGTTAAATCGTTCAATAAAGGCAGTGAATGCATGTATAAAATGCTTTCTTGGTTTTTCCATAAAGGCAGCATGGTCGCCACCAGAAATAACCACCCAAGTTTTGTCCGCTGTTTTTAATCGGGTAAAAAGTTTCGCTTGTTTTTCTGTTGGTCCGATTGGGTCGTGTTCTCCTTGAAGTATAAGTACCGGAGATGTTATAAGATCAGGATCAATGGCATTATATTCACTCACGTAACGCCAATCAGCTCTAATTGGGTCGTGTTTTAAGGCCATTTTGACATACGTATCTATCGCCTTTTGGCTAATACTGCCAGGAACAATAAAATCACTGGCGGCATTTTTTGCAGTGTTTGTACTTTTTAGTAATTTAAAATCAATGGGAGTTTCAGGAATGATCACATCTAAATCTTGCCAATAGCCAAAGACTGTTAAACTGGCTATATTATTTGCATTTTTTTGAGTCGCTAATAATGACAATGTTGATCCCATTGACCAACCAAATAGATGGATTTTCTTATTGTTATTATTTTTAGATATCCAATTAAGAACATTAAGAATGTCTTGTGCGGCTTTGTTTGGTGAGTTCCACTGGGTACTGTCCCTGGGCGTTTCTCCATAGCCACGTAAATCTATCGCATAAGTAGAATATCCTTGCTCAACCATGCCATCCATTAATGATATATCTTCGCCTTCTACCTGCAAATCAAAATCTGGAACTGCGCTCCAAGTTCTGCCATGTACAAACAGAATGACGCCTTTAGAATTGATTGGCTTCTTTTGCCATACAGCCATTGGGTGCCCATCAGATACTACCGTGTGTCTGATTAATGTGCTTTTAGCATCTTTTGATTCAGGTTGATTTGTACTGTTGCTTTTTGAAAATGATTTACAGCCGACAAAAGCCATTAAGATAAGAAACTGTCTCTTATACACATCTCCGAGCCCACGAGACAGGCAGAAATCTCGT
>CAJXVJ010000130.1 GCA_913061105.1 uncultured Alcanivoracaceae bacterium
TTTGGTAATATATTGCGCAATATATTACCAAAATATTTTTAACAATCAATAATTATAATGATATTTTTTGTTAAAGTTAGTGTTTTCTACCTAGATGATTTAGTTATCTTGCAATAATATCTGGTAAACATGATATTGCCTCAGACGATTCTGCTTAGCAAATACCTGTAATTATGGGCAACTATTTTTAAGCATGCTTTGCATTTTGTTTTTGAATGGCCTTATCCATAATTCCATAAATATAAAGGCATGAACCAATGGTCTTATTACTATTGTTAAAAAGTTAACTTTATTATTTAACATGTGAGGTGCATGAACTGCCAGAGTTAATGCAGTAAGTGACATGGCTAGAAATCCAATCATATAAGCAGACCTTATAATTGAGTGAGCCAATGCAATAAGGATATTTAGATTTGCGACATAGGATGGTGTTTTAACTATCCAAGAGGTACTGTCAAAAAATTGATAGGTGGTTTTTGCACCAAATGTCATCACCGTAAAAACAACGGTTAGCCCCCAAACTATTGCTGCACTAGCAAGTTCCCACTGACCGTTTGTACCCGTAAGTAAAATGATTGTTGGAGCCAGCAATCCTAAGACTAACAAACCAAATGTACCACCCCAGTCAAATTTATATGTGATATTCCCCTTGTCCTCTTGAATTATCTCAGAACAAGAAAGGATATTTGGTGAAATTTCAAATACTGAAGACAATGCTAATTTTGTTTCTAATGAACAAACACCATCTTTTTCAACTCTTTGAATAGTTCTTTTACTCAAACCAGACATAATCGCTAATTTTTCTTGCGACCACCCATTATCTTTGCGTAATGAAACAACCTTTTGTGCTGATACAATCATTTTTATCTCTGAAAATATAAAGATTCAATACTAAACCATTGTCACTTTAACAGTGACGACAGTTAAGCGTCAAATTAACGACAGGTTGTTTTAACAATCAATAAAGCGATGGTAATTTATCTGATGGGTGTTCAGTTTTTTGTTCAATCGCGACTAATCCCTTTCCTTTGACTTGTTTTAACCATTCAACTTGTTTGAATTCATGATCATCATTTGAACTGTATAAATGATTCTCAATATCGGCAATTAAATCTTGCATCTCGGGATTGACCCATGCTTTTATTTGACTAATATTGAAGACTTGTTTGTCTGCATATTGTTGGTTCCACCAAGTCAAAAGGCTTTTTTCTAATTGCGCTTTATCTTGTTTTTCAATCGCGGTTTTAATGTGTTTTTTACTTATTATTATTTCCTTTTCCTCATCTTGCGAATCCTTTTTATTCGGGGATTTCTTTAGCAAGAACAGCACCGTAATAATCCATAACAATGCAAATACTGCCGTTAGTGTTTTCCATAACGTACTGTCTTTTTCTACAAATTCCACAACTGTAGATGGGTCTTTTGCATCAGTTGACTGAGATACTTTAGTTGAAGTATTTTTATTGTCTTCAAAGATATTAGGAACCTCTGGAGTTTTTACCGCAAATTCTCCCGCATCAACATTCAATGTTACTGGAGGTAGTTTTGCATATTCAATTTCACCTGAGTTTGTGTTATACCATTCAAGTTGGTACTCAGGGATTCTTATTGCACCGGCATGGGTAGGTATTAGAGCCAACTTTACTTGCTTATAACTTTTTATGGTTTGTGCTGTTTTTTCTGTTTGTGTTTGTGGTTGTTCTGGATAAACACGTATGTCTTCAATTTCGCCCAAATCTATATCTGGAATTTGGGTCTCACTTAAACCATCAATATACAATGTAATGGTTCGTGTAATTGGCTCTCCAACTTTATAGGGTTGTTCTGACCAATCTTGAGAAATTTGAATATTGGTTGCTGGCAACCAATCTTTACCAATTGAAGATTGAGGAATGGGCTTAATATCAAATGACATGGATTGCGATACTGCCCGTATCGGCTTGCCTGTTGAAAACATGCTAAAACTTCTTCTAGATGTGTTATCTCGCCCATTAAAAATAATTGGGTTCAAATCTAATGTGCCACTTTTTTCAGCAAATAACGCATAATGTCTTTCAATAACTTCGTATGTTTTGCCATCTCGGTTAGTGCGGTAATTGGCACCTTTATCCAATTGTGTCACAATCGCACCACTGGCAATGGGTTCTGACAAGCTGCCTTCACTTAGTGAAATTGAGTAAAATAATTTGACCGTCATAATGATTTGTTCTTTAACAAATGCGGTTTTTTTATCGGTTTCAACTTCAATAAAAATATCACCGTTTGCTTTGGCATTTGGATCATTTTGACTGGTGGTAATCTTAATGGGTTGGGTGGATTGACTGCCCAATTTAATCGCAGGTATGACTGCTTCTCCGACGCCCAAAGACATGAGTGATATTTGCCATTTTTTCTCAATAGAATAACTATTATTCACTATATTAGTCGATGATGATTGACTGCTTCCTAATACTCTAAAATCATTTTCGAGAACTGATAAATCTGGTTGGTCGTTGGTGTTTTCATCAATTGAAATGACCAAGTTAAATGTCTCTCCAATAACCACCTGGGTTCTATCCACTTGTGCAGTGACAAGGGCTTGAGACAATGTGCTTATCATTAGTAGCGCTATTATTTGTATACTTTTACCAATCATCGGTTTCATCTGGTTTTGTGTTTTGTTGGTTATATTGGTAGTAAAATTTACGTCTTAACAAACCACCTGGATCATCAGGTATGCGTCTAAGCCATTGTTCTATGGCTTCTTTGTTTTCAGCATTTTCAGCCAATTCTTCTGGGCTTAATTTTACTTCTTCTTGTTTCTGTTCTTCTTCAGCTGCTTTGTCTTTTTCTTCCAATTCCTTTTGCTTTCTCTCTTCCTCTTTTTTTTCTTCCTCAGTCATTTCGCCTTCTTCTTGCTCTTTCTTTTCCTGACTATCCGGATTGTCTTGTTCGTCTTGATTTTGTTCGCCTTCTTGTTGTTCACCTTCTTCTTCGTTTTGGTCTTGCTCACTTTGTTCTTGGTCTTGTTTTTCTTGTTCCTGCTTGTCCTTTTCTTGCTGCTCTTTGTCTTTTTCTTCTTGGTCCTGCTTTTGTTGCTCTTGTTCTTGTTGCTGTTGTTGCTCTAGGGCATCTTCAACTTGTTTTTTATTGAAAAGTGTATCTTCATCATCAGGTCTTATTTCTAATGATTGATTATATGAATCCAATGCCTCTTGCAATTTTCCACTGGCAGCAAAAGCATTGCCTTTGTTATACAAACCATCTGCACTGCCGTCATTAAACAAGCTTTGTGCGGCAGTATAATCTTCTTTTTTGAAAGCGGCAGTGGCTTTCCAGTTATCTGATTTTGCCACATCAAATGCAGCCTCTGCTTGATTGTTTTTTATGTGTTTGGCGGCTTGTTGATCGGCATTCATCCACAAATCATCCCAATCAAGTGCGTAACTTGATTGTGGTGCTTGTATTCCTACTACCAAAAATAAACTCAACAACAATCCTTTTCTAAACAACAATACAACAAAAGGCAATAGCAATAAAGCCAACCATGGTCCTTCATCTATGTAATTGTCTGTATTAAAAGCACCATCTTCTTGTATGCCCGAATCTTTATCTGATCCATCTTGGGCGACATCTGTAGGGATTAAATAGTTAATATCTGACGAATCACCACTGATTTGTGCAAACCTGCCATTTCCTGAAGATGCCAAATCTCTTAATCCTGAAACTTGTAATTTGGGTATGACGATATTGCCTGATTTGTCTTTGACAAATCCACTTGCAGATGGAATTGGAGCCCCCTCTTTTGTTCCAATGGCCAGTACTGATGTATTGATCTTATTTTCTGATAATTCTTGAGCCACAATTTCGGCTTTTCCAGAATTGACACCATCACTGATAAGCACTATTTCCCCATTGACATAACCTGCTTGAATTAAAAGCTCTTTAGATTTTGTCAATGCAATATCTACTCTGGAACCTTGTACAGGCATGATATCAGGAGTTATCGCTTTTAACATTAGTGCAATGGTTTCTGTGTCATCGGTTAATGGTGTCACAACAAAAGCATCTCCAGCATAAACCACCAAAGCCGTTTGTCCGTCTTTACGTGAAGCCAAAATATCATTAATTTTAAATTTGGCACGTTCTAATCTATTGGGTTTGATATCATCGGCTAGCATTGACCGAGACACATCCAATGCGAGTATTAATGCTGATTGATTTTTAATCACTGGAGTGGGTTCTTTTTTATAGGCTGGGCCTGCAATGGCCAATACTGATATGATTGCAATAGGCCACAATAATTTTGTCCATTTACTGCCTTTGGAAGATGATTTGATTTTAATCGCATCCAACAAATGCGGATCACAAATTTTTGACCATCCATCATCTTTGGCATCACTGCGTTGTAAGTACCAAATAATCAATAGTACTACTGGCAATGCCAATAATACCAATGGCCTAATAAATATCAAATTGTTAAATATTTCTGAAATAATTGACATAGATTCTAACCCCGCAACCTAATAACTGTCAGTAACAGTAACATTGATAAAGTTAATGGCCAGAAGAACAAAACTTCAGTTGGTCGATAGAATTGGTCCTCTTTTGCCAAAGGTTCCAATTCATCTAACATGGCATAAATCTTATTTAAATCTTCGGTATTTCTTGCCCGAAAATACCTGCCACCCGTTTGTTCCGCTATCTTCTTTAAGGTATTTTCATCTAAATCTAAAGATGGGTTAATGCGTCGATTTCCAAAAACAGTTTGCCTATAGATTTCATCAGCACCTATACCTATGGTATAAATTTTCAATTCTTCTTGAGCAGCCAATTCCGCAGCTTTAAGAGGTTGTATTTCACCTGCTGTATTTTGACCATCAGTTAACAGTATCAAGATTCTATTGTTGTCATTAGTAGTTCTTACCCGTTTGACAGCTAACCCGATAGCATCGCCAATGGCTGTTGCTTTTCCTGCAATACCGATAATGGATTCTGATAACAGTATATTGACAGTTTCTCTATCAAAAGTTAATGGGGTTTGTAAATAGGCTTGCTGGCCAAATAAGATTAAGCCAATTCTGTCGCCTTTTCTGCGTTCAATAAAATCTCCAGCAACAAATTTAATCATGGTCAATCGGTCTACTTCTCTGCCATTGACTTTCATGTCAGTTTCTTGCATTGAACCCGATACATCCACTGCCAACATTAAATCTCTTCCTTCTACAGGTAAGGCAATGGCATCACCAATCCAAACCGGTTTGGCTGCAGCAGCAACCAATAATAACCAGGCAAGAATGGCCAACAACTTTACCCACCATTTGGTTTGCTCAGTAACACTGGCCAATGATTTCCAAAAGTTTGTGAAAAATGGCACCTTAACTGTGGTAATACTGGCTTGCTTAATGGCGGGCAATAACCAAATCAATAATGGCAAGGCTGCAAAATAGAGAACAATTGGCCATTCAAACTCAAGCATCTGGTATTCCCCTGCTGAGTTTATTGTATTTTTTAATAGATTTTATCGCCTTTGGAAAATAATTTTTAACCGTTGCAAACAATCTAGGAACATCATAATCAATGTCTTTCTGGTATTGGGCTTGGGTCAGTTCTTTATTAAAATCATCGAACACATCCCCTTGTATACGGTCATTCAAATAAGCAATCCATGAATCACCTGTTAATGAACTGGCATTGTTATCTTTTAGAACATGGATGACAAACCGGTTCAAGAGGGTCGAAATATCTACTGCCAATTGGTGCTTGTTTTTGTGTTGATCAAATGACTCACGTATAGCCAAGAGCTCTTGCTGCATCAAATTATTCAAATGGCGTATTTGTCTCACTTTATTGATTTTTTTAAATAATAAATACAGAACTATTATCGCTAAAACAATCAAAATCCACCATCCGGGTGCCAATGGCCAATAACCAGGGTCTAATGGCAAATGAATGTCTCTTAACTCTAAAGTTGGGGCCGTTTTATCCATTAATGCCACCAATGTTATCTTGCTTGGTATCTAGAGAGTTTCTAAAAACCGACCATGCAGCAGTGGGTACTTTTATGGCTTGTTTAATTTTATCTTGTAATTTATCACTGGTGAGTATGGGTATGACTGGCACTCCAGATTTTTGAATATTTTCATAAACATTATCTAAGTGTTGGTTTTGTCGTTTTTGCATGCTTTCAACATCGTTGTGCTTTTTAGTATTAAAAACCACTGATTTTTCACCATTATTGACACCATATACACCCGGCAATGGTGTATGTATCTCAAATTCATCGGTAATAAACAAAGACAATACATCATTGTGCTTTTTTAATTGGATTAAATGCCTTTTAACATCTTTACCTAAATGATAAAAGTCGCTGACAATAATGATCAATGAACCTGGGCGAATAATGGTTCGCAATCTTTTTAATGCTTCTTCTAATAAAGTCCCTTGCTGATCAGCTTCATGAATATCAGCTTGAACCAAATGTGCAATTAAGCGCATCATGCCACGTTTTCCACCTACGGGTTTTTCATGATGAATGCCGTTTTTGCCATAACTCATGACACCCACTCGATCGCCATTTTTGACAGCAGCCCATGCCAGTAATGATGCTGCCTTTGCAGCTGTGACTGATTTGAACTCTTTTCTGGTCCCAAAAGCCATCGATGTATTGGTGTCCATTAAAATATGAATCGGACGTTCGCGTTCCTCTTGAAATAATTTTGTGTGCGCTGTTCCTGTTCTAGCAGTAACCAACCAATCCATATTTCGGATATCATCTCCGGCTTGATAAACGCGTGATTCTTGATAATCCATGCCACGGCCACGAAACCGTGAATCGTGCAAACCAGAAATTGCAGAGCTGGCTTTTTTACGACTGGTTAGTGACAGTGTTTTAGCATGGGCTTGTTGTTGCACCAATACTTTTGCCGTGACTTGAGTCGCCGATTTGTTGCTAGTTGAACTCATATCTTCAGTTTTAATTATGCAATTGGCACAACTTTAAGCAATCGGTTAATCACATCATCAGGTGTGATGCCTTCAACTTCTGCTTCAAAACTTAAGATTAAACGGTGTCTTAATACATCATGTATAACATTGTGTATGTCCTCAGGCATCAAGTGGTCACGGCCGCGTAAAAACGCCAATGCACGGGCACAACGGTCCAATGCAATGGTTGCACGTGGAGAACCACCATAACTAATCATGCCGGCCAATTCTTTGTCGTATTTTCCTGGATTTCTTGTGGCTAAAATTAATTCAACCATATAATTTTGTAAGTTTTCAGCCACATACAGATTAAGCACTTGTTGTTGGGCTTCGAAGACATTTTCTTGGGTTAGGTATGCAGAGTCTTTGGCTGGTTTTTGGTAATCATCTTTGTCCCTGTCTTGGGCCAATTTCAGAATATCTTTTTCAGTGTGTGCATCAGGATAATCTATTGCAACATGCATTTGAAACCTGTCTAACTGTGCTTCAGGCAATGGATAAGTTCCTTCTTGCTCAATAGGATTTTGCGTGGCCATAACCAAAAATAATTTTGGCAATGGGTAGGTGGTACTACCAATGGTAATCTGTTGCTCACCCATGGCCTCTAGTAATGCCGATTGAACCTTGGCTGGTGCTCTATTAACTTCATCTGCTAAGATCAAGTTATGAAACAAAGGGCCTTTTTGAAATTCAAAATCACCAGTTTGAGCACGATAAATTTCTGTACCGGTCAAATCTGATGGCAATAAATCTGGAGTAAACTGTATGCGTTTAAAATCGCCTTCTAATCTTTGCGCCAAAGCATTAATGGCAGTTGTTTTTGCTAGGCCTGGAGCCCCTTCAACCAGCAAATGTCCATGAGACAATAAAGCCATCAATAACCTGTCTACCAATTTTTCTTGTCCAAAAATTTCCAATGACAAAGATTCTTTTACTTGTTGGAATACTTTTGCTGTTGCAGAGATGTTGTTTGTTTCTAATTCTGAATTATTATTATCCATATCCATTATTTATTATTTTGACCCATTTATGACAGTTGGCATATAATAAGGTTCAAATAAATTGAAATCAAGTCAGAGCTGTCTCATGTACATAAAAAAGATCTTTATTCCTTTAATAATGACTATAGTAATAGGTGTTTTAAGCAATTCAGTGCTCGCCAATGAAGACTCTGAATTTGAGGTACATAAGTTGGTTATTCAAATGAATACAAATAGCGCAAATACACAAAATGAAGTCATTACTAATATAGTCAATATTTCAAAATTTTATGGCATTGACAATGTTCAAATTGAAGTGGTCGCCTATGGTCAAGGAATTCATTTTCTCAGCAACGAAAGTACATTTATAAAACGCATTAAATCACTCATGATGCAAGATGTGATTTTTACTGCTTGTGGTGATACATTGAGGTCTCTAAAGCAGAGCAAAAATATAGACTTAAAATTAATAGATGGTGTAGTTGTGGTAAAAAATGGAGTACCAAGAATGATGGAATTACAAGAAAAGGGGTACTCTTATTTAAGCCCATAATTTTTCAACCAGAAACTTGAAGGTTAATCTTATTTATGAAATGAGGGAGGTATTAATGATATCCAGAAAAGATTGAAATGCAATTCCGGCCAGCGTGTTTTGAATCGTACAAAGCCGCATCAGCATGAATCATCATTTTTGTATAATCGTAATCTGATATATTAGTAGAAGTTAAACCAAAACTGGCAGTAATTTCAATATCAAAATCAATTTCAAGATTAGAGATGATTTCCTCAATCGCTTGACGGCATTGTTCTGAAAATGCTTGTAATTCTTCTATAGTTGCATCTCGCATGATAACAGCAAATTCTTCTCCGCCCAAACGACCAAATGTTACTTTTTCATTATTAAGTTTTTGGCAAACTTCAACCACTTTTTTAATCACCCAATCACCGGTAACATGGCCATACTTATCATTGATACTTTTAAATAAATCCAAATCAAAAATGCCAAAACCAACAGTTTCCCCTTTCTCTTTTGAGTTGGGTAAGAGATATTCCATGTGATCCTTTATGCCTTTGCGATTATAAATCAGGGTCATGTGATCAAGTTCAGATAGGCGTTTGAATTTTTGGTGTTGTTTGCGGCTTCGGTAGACTAAGAATATGAAAAAAACCAGTAATAGTAAAAAAAATATGTTGATGATTTTTTGAACATTCTTTTCTTTCTCATCAATTTGTTGCTCCAACAATAGCACCTTGTATTTATGATTAAGAGATTTAATTTGGTGTGTTTTGGCTAAATTATCGTGCTTAATTGTCTGATAGGCCATTAACTTGGCCTGTTCATCACTGTACAATCGTTTTTCATCTTGATTTTTTTCTTGTAAAAAACGATTGGCAGTCTTGTAATCTTTTTGGTCTTGGTAGAAATCTATTAACACTTGTAGTGCATCAATTTTTTGCTTGGTTGTACCCAATGTCATGCTGTCAGTGATGGCAAGATTTGCGTGACTTTTTGCTTGTATCCAATTACCCGTTTTGGCATAGAGTTGTGCCAATAAACTGTTTTTTAATCCAATGAGGTTTTTATAATTAAGATTATTAATTGAGTCGTTGACTTGATTGACTTCATCAAATATTTGATTAACTTCATCTTCGCTTGTGTGAATTTTATATCGGTGCTTCAACCAGTTCACATTGAGATCCTGGGCATAGATATTTTCCTGTCTCTTATACACATCTCCGAGCCCACGAGACAGGCAGAAAT
>CAJXVJ010000131.1 GCA_913061105.1 uncultured Alcanivoracaceae bacterium
GTGGGCTCGGAGATGTGTATAAGAGACAGCATATAGTCTGGAGAGGACATGCAACAAACCGAAACACAAGGTTCTAAAAGCAAAGAACACCAAATAATATCTGATGCAAAGGAAAACAACACAGTGAAAACCACAGCCCCAGGAGAATACAGAGTCATCCGCAGAAATGGTAAAATCACCAGCTTTGATGTTTCTAAAATATCCGTGGCCATGACAAAGGCATTTTTGGCAGTTGAAGGTGGGCAAGCAGCGGCATCAAGGCGCATCCGTGAAAAAGTTGAAAAACTAACCAAAGAAGTACTCAGCGGATTGTTCAGAAATTTAGACGATGGCGGAACAATCCATATCGAGGACATTCAAGATCAAGTAGAGTTGGCTTTGATGCGTTCTGGAGAGCATAAAGTTGCAAGAGATTATGTCCTATACCGAGCTGCACAATCTGAAAAGAGAGCAAAAAATAAAGCCCGCAGAAAGAAAAAAACTGTGGGACCAAAAATATATGTGGTGGCAAAAGATGGCAAGAAAAATTTATTAGACTCTGATCGTTTGGATGTTATTATTTCAGAATCTGTTGAAGGACTTTCAGGAGTTGATAAAGAACTCATCACGAAACAAGCCTATAGAAATATATTTGATGGCATGGCTGAAAAAGATTTAAGCTCGGCCATCGTGATGTGTGCCAGACAATATATCGAAAAAGATCCGAATTATTCAAAAGCAGCAGCAAGATTACTATTGGACGGCTTAAGAACAGAAGTTTTAAGCTTTCTTTATGAAAAGCCTATGAGCGCCACCCAAACTGAAATGTTTGAAATATATCCTCAAAGTTTTAAAAAATACATACATAAAGCTGCTGACCTAGAATTGCTTTCTCCAGAACTGTGTAATTATGATTTGGACTTATTAAGCCAAGCCATTAAACCTGAACGCGATCAAGATTTCACCTATCTTGGCTTTCAAACATTGTACGACAGATACTTTATTCATTCTGGCGACAGTAAAATCGAATTACCACAAAATTTCTTTATGCGTGTTTCTATGGGCTTAGCCATTAATGAGGTCAACCGCGAAGAACGAGCCATTGAGTTTTACAATTTATTGAGTTCATTTGATTTTATGAGTTCAACACCAACATTGTTTAATTCTGGAACATTAAGGCCACAATTATCTAGTTGTTATCTAACAACAGTACCTGATGATTTAGATGGCATATTCAGCGCCATTAAAGACGATGCATTGTTATCAAAATATGCTGGTGGATTGGGCAATGACTGGACACGAGTTAGAGGATTGGGTTCAAGAATAAAAGGCACCAATGGAGAATCTCAAGGTGTGGTACCATTCTTAAAAGTAGCCAATGATACAGCTGTGGCAGTCAACCAAGGTGGTAAACGCAAAGGTGCAATGTGTGCTTATTTAGAAACTTGGCACATCGATGTTGAAGAATTTTTAGATCTGCGAAAAAACACAGGTGATGAACGCCGTCGTACACATGATATGAATACAGCTAATTGGATTCCTGATTTATTTATGGAGCGTGTTGCAGAAGAATCATCTTGGACATTATTTTCACCAGAAGAAACGCCTGAATTACATGATTTGTATGGCAATGATTTCCGTGAAAAATACGAACATTATGAAGAAAAAGCCAAAGCTGGTGAAATTGCCAATTTCAAAACTGTTCAAGCCACAGATATTTGGAGAAAAATGTTGGGCATGTTATTTGAAACTGGCCATCCATGGATTACATTTAAAGACCCATGTAATATTCGTTCCCCACAACAACACATAGGTGTGGTTCACAGTTCAAATTTGTGTACTGAAATTACATTAAATACTTCTGATGATGAAATAGCAGTCTGTAACTTAGGTTCAGTTAACTTACCGGCCCATACCACAGAAAATGGTTTAGACCATGAAAAATTAGAACGCACAGTGACAACTGCCATGCGCATGTTAGATAATGTTATTGATTATAATTTTTACAGCGTACCTCAGGCACGCCGTTCAAATTTACGTCACCGTCCAGTAGGCATAGGTCTAATGGGTTTCCAAGATGCTTTATACAAACAAAATTTAGCGTACACTACTGATGAAGCCGTTACATTTGCTGATGTTTCAATGGAAGCTGTGTCTTATTTTGCCATTCAAGCCTCAAGTGATCTGGCCAAAGACCGTGGCTCATATCCCAGTTACGAAGGTTCATTGTGGTCACAAGGCATATTGCCGATTGATTCGATTGAAATGCTAGAAAAAGAACGTGGAAAATACATTCAACAGGACAAATCATCAACATTGGATTGGGACAAGCTTCGTAAGAAAATAAAATCTCAAGGCATGCGTAATTCAAATACCATGGCGATTGCACCAACGGCCACCATATCCAATATCTCAGGTGTTTCACAATCAATTGAACCTATTTATCAAAACCTGTTTGTTAAATCTAACTTGTCTGGTGAGTTTACTATTGTTAATCCATACCTGGTTCATGATTTCAAAGCCTTGGACATATGGGATGATGTTATGATTAATGATTTGAAATACTTTGATGGCAGTGTTCAAAAAATTGACCGTGTTCCTGAAGATTTAAAAGCCAAATATGCCACCGCTTTTGAAGTGGATGCGGGTTGGTTGATTGAAGCCGCATCACGCAGACAAAAGTGGATTGATCAAGGCCAGTCACTCAATATTTATATGGAAGAGCCATCGGGTAAAAAATTGGATTCTATCTATAAGCTCGCATGGGTTCGTGGACTTAAAACCACCTATTATTTGAGATCTCTTGGAGCTACTCAAGCAGAAAAAGGTGTTGAAGAAAGTGACAGTGACAAAAAACAATCCAGTTCGGTAGCACCAGCAGCGTGCTCGATTTTGGATCCAGATTGTGATGCCTGTCAATAAAAACAGAAGAATTTAAAACTATAATAATAGCCACATATGATCGTGTGGATTTTGAAAATATAATTTAAAACCATTTAACACCTTTTAAATAAAAGGTGTTAAGATTGTTAACACTAAATGTTGGGAGCATTAAATGTATAATTGGGACGACCCATTAGGACTTGGAAAAAAGGAAAACGTGGAAAAGGCAGCCGTTGTTGAAGAAGCGCAAAAAAAAGCCATTCCAAAGCCTGTGGTAAAAAAAGAAACACAAGAAACCGTAAACCACACCCCTGAAAACAAGGAAGAAAATGCCAGAGTGGCAGTTGAACCGGTTAACGCTGATGACAAACGTGTCGTTAATGGTCAAACTGACATCAACCAATTAGCACCTTTCAAATATCCATGGGCATGGAAATATTTCCTAAATGCCAATAAGAACCATTGGACACCGTTAGACGTAAACATGACAAGTGATGTTCATGATTACCACCATAAACTTAATGATGACGAACGCCATGTTTATGACAATGTTTTATCCTATTTAACAACCTCTGATATTTTAGCCATGCGCAATATCGGTTTGGCCGTTATGGAAAAAATGAGTGCACCTGAGCTACAAATATACCAAGCCAGACAAGTTTATGAAGAAGCATTGCATACTTGGACTTACCAACATTGCATAGAAACCATAGGGTTAGATCAAGGCGAAATATATAACCGTTACCGTGTCGTTCCTGAAATCAACCAAAAAATCCAAATCGCCAATCGCCGCCTTGATTCAGTCATGCGCTCAGATATGGATTTGGGCAACAAAGATGATTTGCATGAATTTGTCATGGCCTATATCTTTTTTGCAGCTATCTTTGAAGGTTGTTGGTTTTATAATGGTTTCTCTCCTATTTTCTCTCTACAAAGACGAGGAATGATGAAAGGAACTGCTGAACAATTACAGTACATCATGCGCGATGAAGTCATGCATGCCTCTTTTGGTATTCGAGTGGTCAAACAGATCTTTGTAGAAAATGACATTACTTTAGATCCTAAAGCCATACGTGACATGTGGGACGAAGCTGCTGCCGCTGAAGAAGGCTACGCGAAATACATCTTAAAACGTCCAATACTGGGTTACTCTGCGCAAGACCACAGCGAACAATTCCGTTATATTGCCAATCGCCGTGCAAGACAATTAGGCATGGAAGAGCCATTCCCTGGTGCTCAATGTTCATTAGGTTGGTTAGATGAGCAATCTAATCTACGCAAAGAGAAGAACTTCTTTGAAACCAGAGTGACAGAGTACCAAACTGGTGGTGCACTAAGCTGGGATTAGTTTAATTATCAATGGTAAATTATTAATAAAAAGGCTCAATAAATGAGCCTTTTTTATATAAAAATTATTAAACTGTTGAAGGTTAATTACTATGAAGTGTGTGTCCTGTGAATTCATTGCGTGTTTTCATTATTAAATATTACGATATATAGTATTTTCCAATGAGCGAATAATAGGGTTTTTATCTGTGGCAGTTTGTTATTTCAGTAGACTTAAGAATTTAGGGCAGTTACACTTATAAACATCTGATAAGAAGTTAATTCAACTTCATTTATATGATAAATTTAAAAACAAGATAAGTAAAATAATGATTAAAAATATAGTTATTGTAGGTGGTGGTACTGCTGGTTGGATGACCGCCGCAGCTCTATCAAGACACCTTCCAGAGCAATGTAATGTGCGCTTAATTGAATCCGATCAAATCGCTACGGTTGGCGTTGGTGAAGCAACAATACCAGTTATTCGAACGTTTAATGCAGGACTTGGTATTGATGAACAAGAATTTATGCGTGAAACCAATGCAACTTTCAAGCTAGGTATACGGTTTCAAAACTGGGGAGAAATTGGTGAGGACTATTATCACGCCTTCGGTTATTACGGGTTTCCAATCAACGATGTTTCATTTCATCATTACTGGATGAAAATGCAGAAACATCCAGATACGGCACCAATCCATGAATACAATATGCCGTATATGGCTTCAGTTTATGACAAGTTTGAACACAAACAATTTAACAATGATTCCATTGATTCTCGCTATTTTTATGCCTTTCAATTCGATGCAACTCTTTACGCGCAATATTTGAGAAAATGGTCGGAAGCAAAAGGGGTGACCAGAATAGAAGGTAAAGTAACTCAGGTATCACAGAACAATGATACAGGCTTTATCGAATCAGTAACCCTAGAAAGCGGTGAGTGCATTGAAGGCGAGCTATTTATAGATTGCTCTGGTTTTAGAGCATTGTTAATTGAACAAACTCTTAAGGTTGGCTATAAAGATTGGAGTCATTGGTTACCAGTTAATCGCGCTTGGGCTGTTTCTACTAGCTATGAAAATAATAATACGCCAATACCGCCTTATACGCGCGCAAGAGCATTAACTGCGGGCTGGCAATGGCGGATTCCATTACAAAACCGCACAGGTGATGGAAATGTATTTTGTGAGCAGTTCCTCAGTGAAGACAAAGCCCTAGATCAATTGCTAGAAAATATTGAAGGAAAACCAATTAACGAGCCTCGTTTATTGAAATTTAACACCGGAAAACGTAAAAAACTTTGGGATAAAAACTGTGTTGCCATTGGTTTGTCTGCAGGTTTTTTAGAACCGTTAGAGTCAACCAGTATTGCTCTTATTCAAGGGGCTATATTGCTTTTTATCAAGAACTTTCCAAATAAAGATTTTGCACCTGCAACAGAAAATGAATTTAATCGCAGGATGGATATTAAGTATGAAGA
Organism: uncultured Alcanivoracaceae bacterium; assembly: GCA_913061105.1. Taxonomy (GTDB): domain Bacteria; phylum Pseudomonadota; class Gammaproteobacteria; order Xanthomonadales; family Marinicellaceae; genus NORP309. The sequence goes on from CAJXVJ010000131.1 coordinate 5,666, forward strand.
GTCGAGAAATTTTCTCATTCTTCATTATCATATGACCAGAAGAAATGATTCCGAATTTTGGGATTATTGTCGAACTATGAAGATTCCTGAAGAGCTGCAACATCGTATCAATATATTCCGTCATAGAGGTCACATTGCACATAAAGACTCAGATTTATTTATCGAGCATAGTTGGTTGGAAGTGCTTTTTGGTCAAGGAGAGAAACCTGGATCTTACGATCCAAGGGTTGATACTGTTGAACCACAAGAGGTCAGAAGACTATTGGCAGAGATGAAAATGGATGTTGCTAGAGCAGCCAAAGCTATGCCCACCCATAATGAAACGCTTGCCCGATATTGCGCGGGTGACCTGATTTCAAATCGCAACTCCAAGTAATCAAGAAAATAAGTTTAAGTAGCCCAGCGGTACCAAATATGAATAACAAAGAAATAAATAGCATTATAATTGTTGGAGGAGGAATAACAGGAGTGACTGTGGCCTCTGCAATCGCAAAGTCCTTGCCACAAATAAAAATAACCTTAATTGGAAAGGATAACGATAAATCAGAAGCATTATCAATGTTACCACAAATACATGAATTTCATCGTCAACTTGGCATTGATGAAAAAGCGCTAATGCGAGCAACTCAAGCTACATTTAAGTTAGCTACGATTTATCAGGACTGGAATAATCTCGGACATCGTTATACTCAACCTTTAGGCCCACATGGTGCTGCCACAGAATTTGTAGGGTTTCACCACTTTGCAACTAAGATGCATCAGTTAGGTGATAAAACTGCATATGGTGAATATGCTTTGAGTGCAGTTGCAGCTGAAAATAATAAATTTGCGCATCCTCTAAACGATCCTAGTTCAATTTTCTCAACCATGGCTTATTCGCTACATATTGATGCCACATTGTATAAACAATATTTAGGCAATCACTTGTTACAAGGCAATATTAACTTCTATACTGAAAATGTTATTGATGTTTGTTTGGATGAAAATAACGGTTTTATAAAATCTGTCACCTTGGAAAATGGTAAAAACCTGAAGGCTGACCTTTTTATCGATTGTTCAGGAAAAGATGCTACATTAATCGAAAAAGCACTGGGTTTTAGCCTTGAAGACTGGTCTTGTTGGTTACCTGCAAACCGGGTTTTGTCGGTATCAATTAAATCTAAAGGTGAAGTTATGCCATATACTCAAGTATCTGGCAAGACTAATGGCTGGCTAAGGCAAGTACCTCTATTAAATACTGTAGAACGAGAATTTGTTTTTAATAGTGAAGAAGTCAGTATTCCAGAAGCAACTGAAATAATCACTACAGGACTTTCACAAACTACTTTTACCGAACCTTCCTTACGTGAAATTTACTCAGGACAGAGAAAGCAGCATTGGCATAAAAATTGTATTGCTTTTGGCTCAGCTGCCGGAGAATTTGAGTCATTAGAAGTATCTAATTTGCAATTAACCCAAAAGGCTGTGCAACGATTTATTAATCTGTTTCCTGACCAAAGTTGTAACCAAACATTGGTTAATGAATATAACCGTTTGACTAAATTGGAGCTTGACAATATTCGGGATAATACCATTTTACACTATTTGTCAGTAACCAAGAAAGATTCGACTATTTGGAACCAATGGCGACAACATTCGTTACCGGAATCGCTTAAACATAAAGTCTCACTGTTTAACATTCATGGTCAAATTGCCTCCTATGAGCACGAAACTTTTTACGATGGATATCAAGCCTCAACTTTTATTGGGCTCAATATGTGGCCCGATAAATATGACCCATTTTTAGATAGTTTTGATATTGAAAATCTCAAGCAACGGTTTAATTATTTGCGTGCAGCAATTAGAGATACTGTAACTAAAATGCCGAGTCATCGTCATTATTTGGAAAATTTTGTCCATTGAACCCATAGCGATAATAGAAAAAAACAATTGTGTTTATGAAAACAGCTGTTAAATTAAAGCGAATGATAAGATTGCGAAAAACCTCACTTTTAGCTTCTCTTTACGCATAAATTTTAAATGATTTATTATTAGTAAAAAGGCTCAAAAACTGAGCCTTTTGTATTAATTTTTTAGATTTATTACATCTTTAATAAGAATTAATTTAAGGAAGTATTTCTTCAAACCCTGATGCAAATATAATATCGGGTAAATCTTCATTTTCTGACCCAAATGTGACAACAGGTGTTTCAAAAAAAGAACCAGTGCCATTGGGTCTTCTTGACATACTGACATTTTCACTCTGTTCACCGTAACTAATACTGTCAATCACTGAACCGTTCAGATGGGATAAAATAACTTCACCACCATCTTTATCCAAGCTAAATTGTGTGTGTAAACCGACTTGATCAATGTCCTTATCTGCCCAAACAATCAAATAACCGTTAGCAGGAATCGTGACATTTGGTAAAGCCCATTTGTGTTCAAAAGTACTTGTATCGCTTAAATAATAATGATCAAGGTTTAAGGCCTGATTGGTGTTGTTATACAATTCAATCCAGTCATCAAAATCTCCATCTTGATCGCTCCAAGGACTGTCATCGTCGTTATCTGCCATAAACTCATTGATTACCAAACCTTGAGCTGCAACAGAGGCAGGCAATGCACTACATGTGTGATTTTGCGCTGCTAGATCATTTTGGATTATGACTCTTCGATCATCCACAAAATTTTTCAATGACTGAAATGGCCCGCCAATTTGGCTGCCAAACCAGATTGTGCCATCAATATAATCAGTGATGGTTTGAAAATTAAAGAAATTATTAGTTGAATCCCAATCGTTTTGTATCAATGTGGTTTGTGCATCAAAAATAGGATACACTCTTTGGCTGGTAAAGTTGTGCTCTAAAATTTCACACATATGATCCAAAACACGTGTACGGTATGTAGATGTATTGAAAATACGTGTGGTTAAAACTTTGCCTGCGTTATTTTGTATTATGGCAAGATCACTTGATCCGTTAGTTCTTCGGTCAAAGGCAAAATTATAATCCCATGGCAACCAATGCATTTTATCGGAAACTGGCTCATGGTACATGTACCAATTTCGACCATGATTCAGATAAGAATCCCAATTATTAATTAATATATCGATGGCTACAATTTTCAAGTATTCATCCAGATGAAAAATATCATCAAGGTTGTTTTCAAACTCATTGTCTGTAGAATTATTGATAAAGTCTACAAAACCATAAAATTTAGTCCAATCATCATCCTCTTCATTGGTTTGCAATTCAAAAGAATAATTAGTAGAAACCTCGCCTTGCCAACTTAAGTCTGAGTTGCCTTGGTTTTTCCATAAATTGCCGTCATTATCTGCATAATTACGTTTTAAATACCTTTTATCAATCTGTTCAATCAAAGCATAAACACCCCAATAAACATCATTGATATAAATTTTAGCATGAGCCACTCTTGGTCCTGATACCCCTTGAAATCTAAACATATCATAGGCCATTTTATCTTTAATGATAGATGGATCACCTACTCCATTCATCAAGTTTACTTTTCGAACTCCATCGTATTCACGGTCTTCAACAAATTTACTAAAATGCAACTTCAATGGTTTTTTAGTGGTATTTACAAAGAAATTTGATGAAAACCCTTTTTGCCTAACACCTACTTCTAATAATTCATTACCATCAATAGTCACAGTAGTGGTTTGATAAGGAATATCAATTGAGCTGTCATTAAAATTGGCTTGCCAATCATCTCCTAAAGTCTGCCAAAAATTTGGATCGGTTGAAACAATCCTGATTTCATGTAAATAAGAGTCATCAAATAACGAATACTGTGCGTTTGCATTTATAGACAGGCAAAACAATAATGTAATGCATAATAATTTTCTCATTGATAATCCTCTTTATTCTTTATTTATAGCGAAATAAACACAGTTTTCATTCAAACCAATAACTGGAAAACTATATATATTTGCATAGTATTCTATAGGATAAAATGCCAAACGACTAAGATCTTTGTCTGTCTCTTATACACATCTGACGCTGCCGACGATCTACTCTGTGTAGA
>CAJXVJ010000132.1 GCA_913061105.1 uncultured Alcanivoracaceae bacterium
CGGCATACGAGATTTCTGCCTGTCTCGCGGGCTCGGAGATGTGTATAAGAGACAGGTATTGATAAAGTGCAATACAATCTCTTTTTTAATGATCCTACTCAATGGAAAGAATCTTCTATTACTGAATATTTAAAAATCGACCATCAAGCCAATGGTCTTCAATTAACCGCAAAGTCATCAACGTGGTCAGGATCTGGTCCATTACTCGTTAGTAAAAACGCAGGAAAGTCATGGGAAAAAGTATCTAATAGTGATGTTACACCAACTTTTAACAGACCATATCTATTTAATGATGGTGGAATCCTATTGGTACAAAGAATGGACAAAATTAAATTATTTAGATCGATTAAAGAATATCAAAAAGTAAAAGTTAAGCTATCGACAGACAAAGGCACAACCTTTAATCAAATTGGCGAACTACCCAAAGGATGCTATACAATAGCTCATAATATATCTAACGATGAGCATCTTTATGTTTGGTGTGATAATGGAGAGATATTTACTTCAACAGATAGAGGTGATAATTGGAGTGGAGTGCATGTGGGCTATCAGAATTTATTTGATGAGTTTTCAAAACAGTTAAAAGTAGAATTTTCGAAGTATAGAGAATAAGAAAATTTATAAATAAATACATAAAACATTTGATAACTTAATATTAGATAAAAATATGGTCATCGAAGTCAGAGTAGCTGATTTCTAAACAATAGTGATCTTCGATATGAGATACTATTTTACCAATGTCAAAATTTTCTATTCATTCATTGCTATTTTACTAAATCATGAATGAATTTTAATTATGTAATTAGATTTTTGTGTTATAGATGAATTCAACAGACAGTTGACTTGTCTATATATCCTGTGAAAAACTAAAAGGAAAATAACTAATGAAAATTATACTATTGAGTTTAATGATTGTAGTGACGTTAAGCGCACACTCTGACAATAACAATAGCCAATTAAATGATTGTAAAAATGCAGTTGAGCTAGAAGTTTCTAAAAGTATTGTTAAACATTGCTTAACTTTAGAGAAGGACACAAAAAATAGGGAAGTATTAGCCATAACAGCTGAGCTATTGCAAAAAATTTCTTATAACAGGATCAATGAAATTTTTGGTTTAGGTGAAGACAATTCATATCTAACAGAATTCAAGTTTAATAAAAAACTCTATTCAACTTTAGAAAAGCATTATTTAAAAGATGCCTTCAATCGTTTAAATAAATATGAGGATATTCACTATGCTTTTATTGGTATGCTTTATGCAAAAATTGCTTATATCAACATCATGTATTTTGAGATGTACGAGAGTAATGTAATTGATATTGAAAGTATTGAACGTGAAAAAAATTTGAAATCAAAAATCTATGTTCCTTATTTAAAACAATATTTACAGAAACATCCCAAGGATGAAGAGGCCTTATATTTATTGGGAATGCAAGCATTAAAATTAACTTTTCCACAAAACACAAATCCAAAGCTAACCTATAGAAAAGTTGTTAATGAAGAGCTTTTCAAGTATTTAAAAAAATCGGATGCCCTAAATTTTTACAAGGCAAAAGAGGCCATGGAATCAGTATCAAATTGGCAAAAATACATGGTGAAACTCAATAAAGCGGCTAACTCCAATGATACAGAAGCTTTATATAAGATTGGGTTGCAGAATTATAATAGGTACATAGACAATGGTTTTAAAGAACAAGAATACTTAGAATTAGCAATTATTAACTTTGAAAAAGCGCAGGTGTTGGGGCATGAAAATGCACTAGCAATTCTTGCGGGTATATATTTTAGCGCAAAACCTAATAAAATAAAATATACTGAGTACTTAGAAAAAAGCATTAATTTATATGGGGATGGTTATTATGCTAGAGGCAATCTCTATTGGTGTAATGGTGATAAAATCAAAGCAAAAGAAATGTACATCAAATCAAGTAACAAAGGTGGTATCAATTCTTCAGAAGCTGAGTTGTCATTAGAGGACTTAACAACATTAACTGAACCATTCGATGGATGTGGTTTTAAATAGTAAGAAAATAGGACAAGTCTTTCGACTATCATTATTTTTAATCAACAAGGTTAATAACTTTTATTTATAATGAATGTCAACTTAACCTGTATCCTGATACAATCAATTGCTTAAAAGTTATGTCAAAAAATTCAAATAATAATTCTACGAATGAACCATCAGCCCTTTTAGAGGAAATCAAAGTCTTAGATTTAAGCCGCATTCTTGCTGGTCCATGGGCGAGTCAGGCTTTGGCTGATTTTGGCGCCACTGTTTGGAAAATTGAGAAACCAGGTGTGGGTGATGATACCCGTCATTGGGGACCTCCTTATTTAAACAACGAGTTAAAAGAAGATTCGCTTTCCGCTTATTTTATTGCTACTAATCGTGGTAAACATTCTATTTGTATAGACATCACTCAAAAACATGGGCAGTTATTAATTAGAGAGTTGGCACGAAAAGCCGATATATTAATTGAAAACTTTAAAGTAGGGGGGCTTAAGAAATATGGCTTGGATTATCAAAGTATTTGTGAAATTAATCCTGGTTTGATTTATTGTTCTATCACAGGTTTTGGACAAACAGGGCCAAAGGCAAATGAGGCTGGATATGATGCCATGATACAGGCAACTGGTGGCTTGATGAGCATCACCGGAGAAGCTGAACAAGACGGTGGAAAAGCACAAAAAGTAGGTGTTGCAGTCACGGACTTAATGACCGGAATGTATGCCACAACTGGAATCTTGGCAGCCTTAAATTACCGCAATGTAACTGGTATTGGTCAGCACATTGATTTGTCATTATTGGATACCCAGATAGCCATGTTAGCCAATCAGGGGATGAATTATCTGGTGAGTGGAAATGTCCCTATGAGACATGGCAATGGTCACCCCAACATCGTTCCTTATCAATCCTTCAGCTGTAATGATGGAGAAATTTTATTGGCCGTTGGAAATGATCAACAATTTAACAAGGCATGTTTCGTTTTAAATCTGGCTTATTTGGCTCAAGATGATCGATTTATATCTAACAGTCAACGGGTAATTAATAGAAATATCTTAATTCCTCAACTGGCAAAAGCTTTTTTGACTGACAGTTGCCAGCATTGGTTAAAATTATTACACAAAGTTGGTGTACCTTGTGGGTCAGTGAATAATATTAAGCAAGCTTTGGATGAGCCTCAGTTAAAACACCGTAACATGCAGTTTGAATTGCTGGATAAAAACAATCAAAAAGTGCCACAAATTGCCAACCCGCTAAAATTTTCTAAACTGGATTTAACCTATCAATTGCCACCACCTGTCTTAGGTGATTCAACCAAAGATGTGTTAACCCAAGAGTTAAAATTGTCTGAATCCAAAATCTCAGAATTAATAACCGACGGGGTGATCGCATAGAGTATAGTTCAGAGCCACTGATATTAATCAATAGTATTCTAAGAAATTAAAGGCGTCAGTACCAAAAACTTTACCGCTGAAATATAAGATAAAAATGTATTATAAAATTAAGGCTCTGAGAACTTTTTCTGCATCATTTTATTCATGATTAAGAACCTTAAGTTGTGGCCAATTTTCAGTTCCCTCAAATTCAATTTCCGTTTTTGAAATATCCAGTAAAGGGCCTAATTCGTATATCTCTTTATAACCATATGCAGCCAATGAAACTTGGGTTGATAAATTTAATGAGGCTGCTGGCATTTTTGATGCGAATGATATTGGGCTTCCCAAAAAATTATTATTACAATAAATAAGGATTTTTGAATCCTTATTTGGAATTACTTTGGCTAAGGTTTCAGCAGTAAATTCTGTAAATGGCAAATTAATCGCATGTTTTATGTGTCTTAATTTGTAGTTCTTTTTGCTTCTAGCATCCAGTAAGATATAGTCGTTTGACTCAATGGCTTGTAGATACTGATGTTCGCTTAAACGTTTGGTATCTCTTGTTAATAATGTGGTAGATACCAGGCATTTAAATTTATTTGAGTCAATGAGGTCATTAGGAATTTCCTGAGAAATAACTTGATTTGCAAATAATAAACCAAAAGATATGGCGGTTACTGATAATGTCTGTTTCATTTTTTAAACTCCGATTGTGATTAGGAGTTTGTAGAATAAAACATTTAATTAATGTTTTAGTTAGTGCTTGGTTAGTCTTTTGTTAGATTTGTGTCAGTTCATTTTTCTGTACAAACTTTGAGCTCTTTCAAAACAAATTTCCAAGCCAGATTCCTTTGATATATAATTTAAACTCAAGATTTTGTTTTATAGACATTTTTATTATGATTACAAGTACCCCAACTTGGTATGATGAAGCCAAACAGCAAAACATTGATTTTATTGTATTTGTTTACAATAGAAATGAAGGCTTTGCTTTTTGCCCAACAAATTTAGAAAAGCCATTTTTTTGTGGTGGTGATGATTATGCCCATGGCTTAGTAACGGCAGAAATTGCCTTAGATATTTATTACAATGACATGGGTCGAGAATTAAGAAAAACCATTTCTTGGTTTAGTAAATATATTGAGAAGGTTTATTTAGGTGAAGATTTTTCTTTGGAAGAGCTCGAGATTCAGAAGCACAATTTACGCACTATTAGTGGAAAATGGCCTTGGTAATTATAAAACGCAATCAGCGAGTTCAAAGTCGCTGATTACATTGATTATAAGACATTAATTCCATCATGATTAATCTATTACTTCTTCAAAACTGTTACTAAAAATTAAATCACGGAAAGATACGATAAATTCGGTTACAGTAGATGTGTTTTCTCCACCATTGGTCGTTTGACCATTGTCTCTGATAGTTAGGCTGACAATTGCTACTCCTGAATTGCCTGTAAAATTTAAAGTTAATCTTCCTGAGTTGTTAAATCTAACTCCATTAGCACTGAGTATTGATTCTGGATCAGCTAAAATGGTTTTAAAAATTCGATAGGTTTGATTGCTCTCGTCATTCGGACCAGTATTAACATCAAATACAAAATCAGGAATGATTAATTGGGTACCTGTAATATCTGGATTCAAATCTGCATTTAATACATCACCCAGAATACTAAATGCCGGTGCATCATTTACTGGTAAGATATCTATGGTTAGGCCAGATGGAACTGTGTTGACACTATCTGTGACATCGAAATTAAAAACATCTTGCCCGGAAATATCTGCCGGTGGTATATAGGTAAAGGTTCCATCAGCAGCGATAGTAATCTCACCACCTAATCCTGTGGTCATAAATGTTCCAGGATTGACAATGGTTAATGTTTCACCATCGATATCGCTATCATTGACCAACACTCCATTATCGTTAATTCCTTTAATACTACCAATGGCATCATTGGCAATTAATGTAATATCTTCGAAAGCCGTATAAATATCATTGACAGTAATGGGTTCTGGATTACAAAATTCAATTCTGCCATCAGCAAAATTAAATACATGCTCAGATGCTCCTTCAACATTCAATATTTGGGTTAAATTCAATGTAGTTATTTGACTGTCACCATCTGTATCGATAATGTGTGCGGCTAAATTGATTCTATAATTGATAGAGGCACTGCCATCAGAAAGACCCTCCAATGAAACCATATCATCTGTATTAGCATCATTCGGGTGCCAAATATTTAGATCGTTGGTTTGTGTCAACATGACATCAGTGCCGTTATTTTCTATGTTGAAATAAACAAAACCATTACCCCGACCTTCTATTTGCCCACCGGGTGTTAAGAACAGTTGAATTTCACTGCCTTTAACAAAATCACAAGCACCGGCTGTTGCCTCAACCATACCAAAAAGACCTGAGTTGACCCCCGTTGTAATGGGTGTACCATTGTCATCAGATAAAGATAAATGCGCTGTTGCCTGATTGATGCTGCCAGGACCATCTGCCCCAAAGCCAATAAAGTACTGGGAAAAATTTGAAGCAGAGACCCTGTCGGCAACTGTATCCTCAGGATTGGCTTGTTGCCCAACACTTTCATCAACGCTTAATTGAATATTATCAAAACCCGATTGGGTTAGATTACCAAAGGATAAATTTCCATCATCAATTGGTGTATCATCTATCACACTAATTTGGAACTGACCCAACTCAAGGCCAACACTGTCGCCATCGTTGTCATTAAATTGAACGGCTTGGGAGAAATCAAGGGTTAAAATATCTTCTACATTGTCTGCATTGATAATCTCATGGTGATCCAATTTATCAAGCAGAGTAAATAAATACACTCCAGAATTATCTATTTCTAAACTAAATATATCATTTAATCCGGCTTTTGCAGTCAATACACCATTAGATAAAGAGGCACCATCTAAGCTTATTTGATTTGATGTTAAACCCAGATTTTGAACAAATGCAACAGGGTCGTTTAAATTAAAACTAAAACCACCATTTCCATCTGCACCAGTATTGACTAACCCAGCCAATGAGCCAAACACTGTTTCATTAACCAACTGAAAATCAACATTGGTGTCACTATCAAGTCCTTGGACATCAGTTGTGTCTTCATTTCCTGTGAAAAGAGCTTCTTCTTCAACAACACCAATGACTGATGATCCTGCCAATACTGGTAAGTCATCATCTATTGATAAGGTGAAGTCACTGTCAACGCCAGTTCCATTACCATCGATGACTCTCATTCCGATTGAGAAATCTATATTGTCCTCTGTGCCGATGATTTGATGTGTTATGGGAGCCAATAAAACCGCTTCGTAAGAGTATTCACCTGTGGTCACTGTGCTTTCAATGAGTGTAATGTGTGCTACAGAGGTTGTATCTTCCATAATGGTTAACAATAAACCACCATTACTAATTTCATAACTAAAGCCACTTGGAGCGATACCAGCAACTAATTGCAAACTGCCAACACCATCATCACCATAATCAGGCGATAAGATTCCTGAAATGTTAACAGAACTATCAATTGGGAGATCATCACCAGTAGCCACATCATTATTGCCAGCAGGCAAATCATCTTCATCAAATAATATGGGTGGAACAGTCAATGCGACAGGAACACCTTCATGATCAACACAAATTTCAAGATTGGCGCTTGTGCTATCGCCATCAGCATCTTGAAGTGTGTGTGTAAACACTTCGGTTATATCTATACTAGATCCAGTGGAGGCTGCATATTCAAAATCACCGGCTGAATTATTGCCTACAGCTTCAAAATAGAATGTAAATAAACCACCATCGGCTGTGGTAATAGTATGAGACGTACCAAAACTAGCTGCATTATAAACAGTGCCGTCGTGTTCAAATGAAATGGGTTGACCTGCACTATCAGTTCCATAGGTATCAGCTATACCACCCGTTGTTAAACTGCCATCAAGCACATTGCCCATCGCAGGATTAATGGTGTTAATTAGCACTATGCTAAGTTCAGATAAATCTTCAACAATAAGTGTATTATCTTCACCTCTAAAACGGGGGTCTAATGGATCAGTTATGGTGTCTGCATTGCCATAAGAAATAACATCTAAATACTCTGTAGTAGTAATTCCGAATCCAATACCCATAGCGTATGAATTTGTTATATCACTACCAGTATTGTTTAAAAATGACTCCCATGTACTTTCAAAATCCAGAATTGCTTGCTTATTTGCATCTGAACTAGGATTACCATCAGACAAGAAATAGAGGGTGGTATTATCTGCAAGAGAAGGAGGTGCATTAATCGTATAACTATCAATTACTAACTGTAATGCATCATCAAAATCTGATGAACCACTAGGACTTAATGAATATAAAATATTCATAGCATTCTCAGTGGCAGAATTACTGCCATCAGCACTAAACCAACCATGATAAGTATTATCACCAGCAAAACTTACTATTTGAACATTAAGCGTGCCCAAACCTTCATATGAAATAAGCAATTGCTCGATGCTATTTTGAAGCACTTCCATACGGGTATAATTACCAGAAATATTAGGATCATTAACACCTGAATCATTTGCCATACTTCCAGATCTATCTATCACTAAAACGACATTATTAGTTTGAGAACTATCAGTACATATTTGATCGTCATAAGCAGTCGGACCATCATCTTCGATTCTAAGAGCTGATTGGCCAATATCTAGTGATTGGCTTGCAGAATCTCCATCTGCATCTGTTGCCGTCTTAATTACCACTAATTGATTAGCTGTTATTGTATTTATAGACTCGCTGTCATCATGGTCAGATGAGTCACCATGCCAAATATTGGCTGGATCAGTTTGATTACTGTATTCAAATGTAAGCAAACCATTGGCATCAACACTGAGTGTAAATACTTCTACTGATGTTCCATTTACAATGCCTATAACCGTTCCATTGCCCTGATCAACAAGATCAATAGATGCGCCTTTTCCATCAGTTTGTGTATTATCGAGAACAAATAATCCAGATCCTGCACCAGCAGTATTATCAAACTCAACGGCATAACTTGAGCTTCCAGGACCATCAGTACCATATGAGTTGGCTCCAAATACCGATGCAAGATCAACTGTCGCTTGAAATATTCCATCACCATTAGCTGGTAGTTGTGATTCATCAAGAACAGCAGTCGTATTTAAAGTACCAGCTGATTCTATAGATGGCCCATCATCTGCAAAATTAAAGACATATTCAGCATCAATTCCAATGCCATGAGCTTCAGTAAGGTTTAAACTTGCAGAGTCTGTATCGCCATCTGCATCAGTGATTGTTTGAACTAAATTAATATTATAAATAGTATTGCCATCACCGCCTAAACCATTTAATGAAACCGTTTCATTATTGGATGAGGTATTATCATGCCAAATATTTAATGAAGATTGAGTTAATAATATTTCTGAGCCATTATTTGAAACTGTGAAATACAAATTACCTGTAGATGAAACCGCTCGACCTTCGATGTCACCCACATTAGTATTAAATAGTAATATTTCAGCGCCTTGGCCAATACCATCAATGATACTCTCAGTGTCTGTATTATCTAAAGCATAAATACCTGAACCTAAGCCGTTTATGCCAGCAGGGTTATTACTAGAATTTGTTACGCTTAATGAAAATTCGGATCTTCCTGCGCCATCGGTACCATAACTTGCACCAGCGCTTGATGTTCCACTGCCAGGAACTACATTAAATAAATCAACAAAGTCAGCTTGTGATTGTCTATCAGCTACATTATCTGCAGGGTTTGTATCTTGACCTGCGCTTTCATCAACCGTTAATTTAACATCAGCAAATTCACTGTCACTACTACCTGCAATTGAAGTTGGGGCAACCGTGTTTGGACCATCATCTAAGAAATTAAAGACATATTCGTTAGAACTACCACTGTTATACGCTTCGGTTAAATCTATCCCAGCAGATACCACATCTCCATCACCATCAGTAAGGATTTGCACCAAATTGATGGCATAGATTTGTGCATTGCCACTCATGCCTGTTAATGACACAAAATCATTATGAGAACTTGAGTCAGGGTGCCACAGATTTAGGTTCGATTGAGTTAAAGTTATCTCTGTGCCATTGTTTGAAAGGTTGAAATACAATTCACCGACAGCTGAACCAATCCGACCTTCAATTACACCCATTGTGTTAAATAATAAAATTTCATCGCCTTGACCAATAGCATCACCATCGACATTTGTTGTATCCTGTCTCTTATACACATCTCCGAGCCCACGAG
>CAJXVJ010000133.1 GCA_913061105.1 uncultured Alcanivoracaceae bacterium
TCTACACAGAGTAGATCGTCGGCAGCGTCAGATGTGTATAAGAGACAGAATCTATTGGTTGACTGTTACAAATCCCCATGTTCTCATCTAAATTAGATTCATCAAGTGCAGCATTCAACCCTCTAGAATAATCTAAAACGTTATCTCCATCGCCATCACAGTCATTATCTGCACCAGGAAACTGAAATTTATAATTCATCACAGAATTATAATTTGGCTTATAGTTACAAAATGAATTCCCGCCATGAAGAAATGAAAAATTGTGACCAATCTCATGTAAGATCGTATGCGCCACATTTTTGTCACTGTTAGCACAGTACAATGACACGATTAAATCATCTCCATTGAGTTCTGCCTGACCAGAACTACCACTATCGGTATTGTAGCGATGAGGCAATAATGTATAGTGAAAATAACCTTCTCTGTTATTTCCGAAATTTTGATTTTTATTAGCGGCAAAAACTGATCCATTCACACCTCCTTCAATGACACCATCCTCATCTTCGATTAGATTACCACCAGTAAACACTCCACCTTGACCGTAATCATTAATGACTACTATACCTGTACTGCCATCAGCATTAACATTTGGCGCATTAAGGAATGCCAATTTAACCCTATTATCAACAGAATTGGTTGGTCGATGCGAGTGAGCTCCGCATTGTAAACTGTCATCAAACCAATCGTATTCAATTAAGATATTTTTCACCAATGGATTCACTCCCATCAAAGGCAAGTTCAATCCAAAAAGTGTGCCTAATACTTCATCGCCATCATTGATTGAATCGCCATCTGTATCTGGATTATTGGGATCAGTCCCAGTATTGCGTTTATCAACATAAATCATGGTATTGGTTTCATAACAATTGATAATTCTATCAGAATCATTATCACCAAAATCATCACAGTCAAAACTATCAAAGAAAATTTCATCCGACTCAAATCCATTCTTAAAGATAATATCGGCTTGCGCTAATGAGTGAAAAACAAAAATGAGGAATAAAAATAACTTCATAACTGAGAATTTGGATAATTAAAAAAATATTTTAACTCATTTTATAAGAGTGATGCCAGCAAATGTGTGAAGCACAAAAAAAAATTGTTCACGAGATAATGATATTAAGGATTGCCCTTAAAATCTTTTTTCAATAACAATTTTCGCCAGTTTTATTGGAAAACAAATTAAGAAATGTATTTTCAATGTTTTGGCTGTGTGAATACAGATGTTATGTTGGATTTAAACGTATTTATACATTGTTGTTTTGATGGTTTTTATGTGATATCCTTTTAGTCCTACTAAAAACCTAGGAATTATTATGACAAGCATTACTGTGGGCCCGTTTTCTGTAACGGTCAAAGTTGATTATCCCAACCTCAATGTTTCAGCTGAAATTGATTTACCTGATGCCATTCCCGATTTGGGCGGAAAACACAGCCTTGGATCAACATCGGTTAATATAGAAAAACCCAGTGCCAATTTAAGTTTTAACCATGGCATAAACCTTGGTGTATTAAGTGGTCATGTAAATGTTGTATTGAACATCGTGGCCGATTTCGATAATACCCAACTACAACTATCAGGCTCAGCTAAGGCAAAAATGTCCGGGTATGTGCCTAAAACCAGCAGAAAATGTGTGTTTCATCATTGTGTAGATGTGCCAGATGGCGTCAAACATGAACACAAAACATTATTAGATGTATCGAAGACTTTTAACCTGAGTTATGGTTCTCCACTTAAATTAGCTGGTCTTGGTAGTAGCAGCAATACACTTGATCCGCAACAATGGGTCAAGGCCATCAACAATGGAAAACATTCAGATTTACCACAATCTACTAAAGTGACGCCAAATGTGGCCGATGAAGTCCAGGCCATTTTGACATTTGTCGGTGCCAGTGGTGTGTTACATGAAATAAAGAAAATATTGGGCGATGGCATCGATACTGTAAAAGATGTGATCGAAAGTGCAACTTCGGATGCCTCCATAGATGTGACAACAGACGCAAGTACTGATTCTAAATTTGGTTTGATATTGGCTTATGGATTGGGTGGAGAAGTTGGCGGTGTCATAGGTGCAGGTGTACAAGGTGGCTTTTATGTAGGATTAGATATCGATAAAACCGATGTGGAAATCGGTTTATTTGGCACAGGCTTCTACGATTTAGGAATTTTATTGGGTGGAGGAGTGACCGAGACACTTTCATTGTATTGGCAATGCAATGGGGTTTCTGCTTTAGATAATTTTAAGGATGCAGGGACATTTATACAGGCATCATTAGGGGTTCCGGTTTTTGCAGGCATTTCTGTCACTGGTGGTCTTGGTTTATATTGGAATAACCATGTGGATGGTCATTTTCCACCAAAGGACAACCCTGTTCCGTGTGGAATTTCAGTAAGTGATGGTTTAGCACTGGGACCGCTACCCATAAGTGCAAGCTTGGGCCAATCACAAACGGTGATTTTAGGAACAAAAACTTAAAAGTAGCTTCTATATCTGTCTTATTAAACGGTCGTTTTTTGAGAATAATAATTATGTGATAAATTCGTTTTAAATTAAAGATTTATACATAATAAAGGTGTCTACGAAGCCTTTATCTTTATGTTTAAATCCATTAGGAGTTGTGCCAACAATGTCAAATCCTAGTTTCTTCCAGAGATTAATAGCAGCAATATTTGTACTAACTACAATGTTAAACTGCATTCCAATGTATTTTTGTTCCTTTGCTGTTTTTAAAGAGTGCTCACCTAATCTTCGACCTATACTTTTTCCTATTGCCTGAGGGTGAACCATATAACTTGCATTAGCAATATGTTGGCCCAAACCTAATTGATTAGGCTTTAAAATATAACTGCCTAATATTTTATCATTTTCTTCAAATACATAAGTTTGCATATACTGAGCAAGCCAAAATTCATTAAGGTCTTTCTTAGGTGTGTCAGAATAAAAAACATATGTGTCTTCTGTTTTAATAACGGATTTGAAAATCTCCCAAATTCCTTCATAATCATTTTCTGTTGCTTTTCTAATCATAATTTTTATCTTCTCATTACATTTAATTTCGCTGTAACCCTACTTATATAGTTACATTTGTAGTCTGTTATAGATTCAATATATTCTATCAATTATCTCGTTTAAATCTTTTTTTTTGAAAGTCTTTATAGATATGCCAGCTATGAATACCACAATATAGTAAAGCACCTACAATTACTGGTGGAGCTGATATAATTACTCCATAAATTATATAAATACTACTTGACCATAAATGCCACCACCTTAGAGTAATAATATCCTTTTTTGATAGAGCGAAAATAGCCACTATTAAAGCAATAAAGCCAATTACATTAGTCATTTATAAACGACCAACATATTGTTTTATATTTAAATAGTTCTACAAACGTTTGTAGACTACAAACTATAACCATATTTGCATTCATTTTATTTCTCTATAAACCGTTGGTACAAACTTTTGCCACCCAAGGAAGCTTCGACTTGATTTAACTTTTCTAAAAATTCTTCATCTACGAATTCACTTAGTTTATCTTCTACTAATTGCCAGTTTTCTTCTAATTTTGGCAATGCTATTATTCCTTTCTCTGTCAGTTGAATGATTTTTTTTCTAGTATCTTTATCATCTATTTTACTTACTAAAAATTCACTTTTTTTCATCTTAGTTACAATTTTAATAATAGCAGGATGAGACAAACCTAGATGTTGTTTAATTTGCGATACAGTAAGACTTTTTTCTTTTTTTAGTAATAAAAACACCAAATGCCAATTTGGTTCAATTTCTAAATTTAAATTTTCATATATTTTTCTAGCATCATAAATTAATGAATCACTCATGCGTTTAATCCGTGCTGTAAATCCCACAACTCCAAGTTCATTTAAAAAGTCTGATTTCATAAAAGTCTCAATTTCGGTGTTTATTATGTAACTGGTTACAGTATAAGGTAACCAGTTACATAAATAAACTAAAAGCTAAAATAATTTTAGTTTTTACTTAAAATTGATGTTTTTTTATTAATATTTCAATCTCATAAAACGTTCGTTTTTTAATACAACTACTCTTCTCAATATAAATCTTGTATTTATTATCTCACATAGTCTCAAAAACTCATCTCATTCTTTATAGTTTCATAAACTCATGTTTTGATAGCTAATTGAGAACACTAATGCAGAGGAGATGTCACCTGTTAATTATTCGAATCAATTGAGTATTAAATCATATCATGGAACACAGTGAGATTATTTCGCAGCTCCTGCCGTTTGGCCCTGCACTCGCCTAGGCTCGGCTGGGATGACGGTGTTTTTTTGTTTAGATTGCCACGTACCTTCGCTCCTCGCAATGACAGTTTGAAAATTTATTTTTTGGTTTAGATTGCTGCGGAAGCGTTCAATCTTGATAGTTAAAAAAATGAGTTTGTTGGTTATAAATGATTCTTTTTAAATATTAAGATTGGGATTTATGTCGTAATAAAATAACTTGTTTTTTGGTTTAGATTGCCGCAGAAGTGTTCAAGGTCAGTGCTAGAAAAAATGAGTTTGCAAGTGGTAAATGATTCTTTTTCAAGTGCTGAGATTGGACACTTATGTGGTAATATAAACCAAAAAATGGCGCGCTTGGGGGGATTCGAACCTCCGACCTGCCGCTTAGGAGGCGGCTGCTCTATCCAGCTGAGCTACAAGCGCGGAACAATTAGTAATTAGTAATTAGTAATTAGTAATTAGTAATTAGCAATGTGCAATAAAGATTTTCTTTTACACAATTAAAAATAATTAATAATCTGTAAAAAATATCCAAAAGCAATGTGCAATTTTCACATGATGTGCTTTCAAAAGCTATTAATCTAAATGAAACTAATGTTTTTTCTCAGTAAAATATCGGTTAAATATTATCGAGTTGTTGTGCCTATATTATATCTGATTGGTAAACTGCAATTTAGCCAATTTTGCATATAAGGTATTTGTTTCAATTAATTCATCATGTTTGCCTTGTGCAACCACTTGGCCTTTATCCATAACAATAATTCTGTCTGCTTTACGTATGGTAGCCAACCTGTGTGCAATAACAAGAGTTGTGCGGTCTTTCATGATTTCATTCAGCGCATCTTGTACTAAACGCTCATTTTCAGCATCTAAGGCGCTGGTGGCTTCATCCAACAACAATACCGAAGGTTTGGTCACTATCGCACGGGCAATAGACAAGCGTTGGGCTTGTCCTCCTGATAAGCGCACGCCTCTTTCACCTAAATAGGTTTGGTATTGATTTTCTAATTGCTGAATAAATTCATCGGCATGGGCAATTTCTGCTGCATCTTTTGCAGTTGCTTCGTCATACTTTTCTAAACCATAGGCGATATTATCAGCTGCAGTAGTTGAAAAAATGGTGACGTCTTGAGCTACCAATGACAATTGCGATCTTAAAGCGGAAATATCAAGCTGTTTGATATCAATGCCATCAAAATTAACCGTTCCACTTTGGGGTTCATAAAAACGCATCAGCAATTGGAACAGAGTTGATTTGCCCGCACCAGATGGTCCAACCAGGGCAATGGTTTCACCTGCTTGAATATCAATGGAGACATTTTCCAATACATTTAAATCAGGTCTACTGGGGTAAGCAAAATTAATGTCCTTAAATGCCACTGTTCCTTTTATGTTCTCTGGTAAGGCTACAGGGTTTGCACAATTAACAATATCTGGTTGTGTATTTAAAAGTTCGGTAATTCTTTCCAATGCACCTGATGCTTTTTTCAATTCGCCCCAAACACTACTTAACGCTCCTGTGGTTGTGGCCGCCATGATAGCATACATAATGAACTGACTTAATGTGCCTGCTGTCATGGTTCCTGTAATTACATCTTTTGCACCCATCCATAAGACAAAGACTATACTTGAGAAAACAATAAAACCCACTAATATAGACATTATTGTCATCATGCGGATTGATGCAACTGAAGCGCCAAAGGCTTTATTAATGGCATCATGAAACTTGTTTCTTTCTTTGGGTTCTTGCGCATAGGCTTGAACCACTCCCATGGCATTAATGGTTTCTGTGGCCAAGGCTGATGAATCTGCTATGCGGTCTTGTTCTTGTTTTGAGAGTTTTTGAATTTTTTTACCAGTCACTGCTATTGGAATAACAATAATAGGCAACATGATAGCAATCATGCCTGCTAGTTTAGGGCTAGAAATCACCATCATGATGGCTGCCCCAATAAATGTCACTGTGCTCCTTAATGCAATTGAAAAAGTACTACCAACCACGGTTTCGACCAATGTTGTATCTGTGTTAATCCGTGATAATATTTCACCGGTTTTGGTACGTTCAAAAAATTCAGGAGATTGTTTAAGTACTTGTGTATAGACTTTTTTGCGCAAGTCTGTAACTACCCGTTGGCCCACCCATGATACCCAATAATATCGCAAGGATGTGAATAAAACCATTAAGCTTGCTACAATAAAAACGATAAAAAAGTATTTACTTAATTCGTCTTGGTGCTCGCTTGAAAAGCCCAAATCAATCATTTGTTTAAAGGCCACAGGCAAGGACAGATTTGCCGTTGCTCCAAGTACCAAAAGTAACAAGGCCAATGCTATGTGTTTTTTATAAGGAGTGACCAATGGCCAAATCAATTTCAATTGACTGACATTTGCTGCTTTGGGTTGTTTTTCTTCTTGTTCTGATTTCATCTATTTGATATTGGGATTCTATTAACAATTTAAAGGGTGCTATTAGTAATAGAGTATTAGTGGTCCCTATTTTCAATCAATTGCATGCCTTTGTACCAGGCTTTTATTTCGCTCATTAAAGGATCGTTTGGATAATTTTTTATCAGTTTTTCAATAATCGCCTTAGATTCCCAACGATTTTCTCTGACCCTATAGATCACTTTAGCCAATATAAAATAGTTACCAACTGTATCCATGTGATTCGGATATTTTTCAACGAATTTGTGAATCAATTTTGGAATGTAGTCTAATTTATTTACCGACATTGCGTATTCTAACAAAGGATAAATGTCATTAGCTGAATGTTCAACATAGGGTTGTTCATTTTCAAATTGCTCTACTACTTTTTCAAAAGCTTTTTTAATTTGTTTTTTATTAATCAGTAAATTTACTTTTTGAGCCACTGCATAGGGAGTCGAGTCATTTAGTCTTTTATCCAATGCACGTTGGTATAATGTTACCAACTCAGGACTATTGTCGCCGTCTTGTTGTAATTCTATAACCATTGACATGGCCAACTCAATATTGTCATCTGCTAATAATGATTTGATTCGTTCATGGTAGGGATTGATTTCAGGATCTTTTTCGTCTTTTGCAGGTATAAGAATATCATCATCTAATGCATAGAATCCTGCAATTTGATGCAATTCAAATTCTCTTCTATTTTGGTACAATATGTATCCCATAATCTGAAAATTAATCATCAACAATGAAAATTCAATAAAACTTGTAATTATCCCATCAATAAAATTTGGCAAGTAATCAAAAATGAATGGATTAATGATGGTTTCACGCAGATAAATACTCGCCATCCAAAATAACACAAACAAAAAATATGAGATATACGCAGTTTTGATTATTTTGAAAAGAACCAATGGATTTAAAGAACGTGGAAGCGAATCTGTTATGGCCAAACTCATGTATATTGCAGGAGTAATAAAAGTCATGAGTAAGGTAAAATCCTGAGTATAAGATTTGAATGAATCAGAACCTTCAAGCCAGATTTTTGTTAATTCGATGAGCAATACCAACATTGCAACCTTTACACCAACAGCATTACTGACCAAATAATTGTGTTTAGCAGTTGGAGTCATATTACCCCTAGCCACATCTGCCAACACATCAAATGCCATTTTATAAACCATCAATAGTACCAATAGTTTTACTATTCCAAACATTAATGTACTAAAAGGCATAAGTATAAATGCAAATGAAAATATGGCCAAAAATGGCATAATTTCCCAACTAAACAAATACTTTATAAAGTGATGTAAGTTAAAAACAAACAACAATCTGGTGTCAACGCCCTTTGATTTATTTACCATAGTTTGTTTCTACAAAATCATTCATGATTTCTAAAAATTCTTCAGCAATATTTTCACCACGCAATGTGTGTGATTTTTTACCTTGAATGAATACTGGCGATGTCGGTGCTTCACCTGTTCCTGGCAATGAAATACCGATGTCTGCATATTTGCTTTCACCAGGACCGTTGACAATACAGCCCATCACAGCCACATTCATGTCCTCAACACCAGGATATTTCAATCTCCATTCTGGCATCTTTTCTCTAATAAAACGTGTGGTTTTTTGGGCCAATTCTTGAAAAAAGGTACTGGTTGTTCTACCACATCCTGGACATGCGGTAATCATGGGGGCAAAGGATTTAAGGCCCATGGTTTGTAGCAATTCTTGTGCAACAATAACTTCTTCTGTTCGGGATTGATGGGGTTCCGGTGTTAAGGAAATACGAATTGTATCACCAATTCCCATTTGTAATAATATACTTAAAGCCGCAGTTGAGGCGACTATGCCTTTTGAACCCATACCAGCCTCTGTTAGGCCTAAATGCAAAGGGTAATGACACCTTTGTGCCAATGATTTATAGATACTTATTAATGCTTGTACAGTACTTACTTTACATGAAATGATAATCTTATCTGCACCTAAACCCAATTCTTCAGCTTGTTTTGCACTGTTTAACGCAGATAGTATCAAAGCTTCTTCCATCACCTTATCAGATGTTTTTGGCTCTGTTAATAAATTGTTTTCATCCATCATTTTGGCCAATAAGCGCTGATCCAAACTGCCCCAATTGGCTCCTATTCTCACGGGTTTATCGTACTTAATGGCAATTTCAATAATTTGCGCAAATTGAGCATCCTTTTTCTTACCAAAGCCAACATTTCCTGGGTTAATTCTGTATTTTGCTAGCTTTTCGGCACATTTAGGGTATTTTGTTAGCAACATGTGTCCATTGTAATGAAAATCACCAATGACGGGCACATTGCAACCTGCCGCACCCAAACGGTCAATAATTTCTGGTACCGCCGCTGCTGCAGACTCTTTATCAACTGTGATACGAACCAACTGAGAACCCGCTTGATGTAATTGATAGATTTGTTCAACGGTTTTTTGTACATCAGCTGTGTCAGTATTTGTCATAGATTGTACGATGATTTCATCACCACCAACGATGCATTCACCGACCATGACTGGCTGTCTTTTAAGTATTGAATTGGTATTGTAATCTGTCATATCATGCTATTTTATTATGGAACGCAGTTGTGAAAACTTGTGCGCACCAATTATACTGCGAGTCACAACAAAAGAAACAGATATTTTTGCACCCTTTGCCCAGAAAAAGATGTGCTTTTTTAATATCCAATGGTCTTTTAAGTTTATTGGATACATTTCACCCTGTTTTTTGATAAACCACTTGTCTTGTTTATTAATAATTATGGATGTCGTTTTATGTTGCTTTATGCCTTTATATAAATAATAGGCATAAGCCTGTCTCTTATACACATCTGACGCTGCCGACGATCTACTCTGTGTAG
>CAJXVJ010000134.1 GCA_913061105.1 uncultured Alcanivoracaceae bacterium
CGAGATTTCTGCCTGTCTCGTGGGCTCGGAGATGTGTATAAGAGACAGACTTATGACAGGTATATCATCAGCCGATGTATTGATAATAGAACGCATACAGAATTCAAAATCAATTAATGTCCCAGCCAGAGGCTCATCGATGAATCAAGTAATAGCAGAATTCGGAGAGCCAAATATTCGTAAAGATGCGATTGGTGAACCACCAATAACTGTTTGGAAATACAATGAATTTTCTGTGTATTTTGAAAAGACTTGGGTTATTAATTCTGTGGTTAACAAAGCAAGTCCTGAAGAAAAAGGACCTAAGCCAATTTCAAATAATTGACTTAGCAAATCATTCTAGATTCTACATAAATTATTATTGTTTAAATTTTAAGTTAGATTAATCCCAATTCCAAAGCTTTTAATACTGCTCGGGTTCGATCACGAACACCAATTTTAGACAATATATTTGATACATGATTTTTAACAGTACCTTCGGCAACAAACAATGAATTGGCTATTTCTTTGTTACTGTGACCACCTGCCATTAATCTCAGTATTTCAGTTTCTCTAGATGTTAATGGATCTGGGATTTCAAAACTATTGAAATCTATATTTAGATTTTCAACACCTTCGAGTATTCTTTTTGTAACTTGAGGTCGAATCAATGTTTCACCAGCGGCTACTTTTTTTATGCCAT
Organism: uncultured Alcanivoracaceae bacterium; assembly: GCA_913061105.1. GTDB lineage: Bacteria > Pseudomonadota > Gammaproteobacteria > Xanthomonadales > Marinicellaceae > NORP309. The sequence continues at coordinate 683 of CAJXVJ010000134.1, forward strand.
CGACTAAATCGGCTAAGGGTACATCTTTAAGTAAATATCCTTTTGCACCCGATTTAAGTCCTGCTAAGACCAATTCATCATCATCAAATGTGGTTAATATAATTGTTGGTGGTAATTGATTTTCTTGATTTAAATGCTTTAATACATCTAAACCTGACATTTCTGGCATTCTCATGTCTAATAAAACCACATCAGGATTAATTTCAGGAATATCTGCAATGGCCTGTTTCCCACCATCGGCTTCACCAATGATATTAATGCCCTCTGCTATTTCCAGTAAAGCCCTAACACCTTGTCTGACTAGATTTTGATCATCTACTAAGTATACGTTTATCATTTTAACCAACCCTAAATATTAATTGAATGCAAAAACCTCTGGATATTGGTACTATTGAGACCTCACCATTGAATTGTTTTGCCCTTTCTCTTATTCCTGTTAATCCATTTCCTTCTGTAAAGGAGACAGCATGTCCAATACCATCATCTTTTATTATAATGACTATATTGTCATGGTCTTTGGTAAATTCAAGCCATAAGTTGCTTGCTTGAGAATGTTTTATACAATTTGTTATTAATTCTTGAGTACAACGCAGTAAAGCTTGTGCCAATTTTGGGTCTTCAATGGTATATTCTTTAGAAATATCTATGTGGATATTTAACTGAGGGATGCCATCTGTTAATTCAACTATCGCTTGTGCAAAATTCAGGTTGCCCTTATTTCTAAATGCGCTGACCACATCTCGCACATCACTGAGTAACAACCTTGCAATGCTTTGTGCTTTTATTACCTGTTTTTGTGCCTTGCCTTCAGTAATATGGGTAGCTACTTCTAAATTAAGGCTCAGTGCTGTTAAGTGGTGGCCAATAAGGTCATGCAGTTCTCGAGATATCCTTAAACGTTCATTAATTCTAGAACTTTCAGCCAATAAGACTTGGGTTGCCCTGAGTTCTGAGTTTAGTTTTCTTAATTCTTCTTTGGCATTTTGTTGTCTGCAGGCAACCAATGATAAAACATAGGAAAATGATGAGATACCAAACATTAAAAACAATAAATACATGCTGCCAAATTGTATGTTTTCAAACTGGGAATTATTCTCTAATTCTACAAACAATTGCCACCCTACTAATAAATTTTGGAATATTAATATGGTGACTCCAAGTTTTATCTTCATTAACCAAGGCAGTAAAATTGATATGATTAATGAGTAAAAGATGCCATTGCTACTAAATGTTGACCAATTAATGATGTATATTACCGCAATCATAGCAAATAATAAAAACCATTCTTCCATAGATAATTTTTGCTGGCCCAATCTTTTGGTTAAAATAATAAAACCAATACCAAATGAAACATGCGAAATCAACCACAATATATTTTGGGTATTTAACCATTCTACATCTATGATGATTTTCAAGATGAGTGGAATCGATAAACTTAGCCAGATTATCAAACCTGCTAATCTAATCAATAAAATATGAGAAAATCTATATATCATATGCCATCATAACAACTCATCAAAACTAGCAATAACAAGATCAGGGTTAGATTTTTTGATATTTATTCCTTTGTTATAACCATAATTGACAGCAATAACGTCACATCCTGCATTTCTGGCAGCTTCAACGTCATTCACCGAATCACCAATCATTAAACACTCTGATATGTCGACTTTTAATGTTTCACTTGCATGCAACAACGGCCATGCATCTGGCTTCTGATGCTTGACAGTATCCCCTGCACAAATAACGGAGAAAAACTGTCGAATCATATTCTGCATCAATAAAAAATCAGTAAATTCAATGGGTTTATTGGTAATACAAGCTATTTTTATTTTATGGGATAACAATTTAACCAATAGTTTTTGTGTATCTGGATACAAAGTACTGTGTTCTCCAAGACATTCTTTGTAGGCACTGGAAAACAATTCAAATGCTTGTTTTACCTCAAATTGACTGGGCTGGCCCTTTTTCATGTGAAAAAGAGCCTGTTCAACTAATTTTAATGCACCTTCTCCAATCCAATGCTTTACATTTTGCAATCCTGGTTTTGCTAGCTGTAACTCATCTGCCATTAACTCAATTGCAAAATTTAAATCTTTTGCTGAATCAATTAAGGTACCATCTAAATCAAAAAATACAGCTTTATACGAACTAATATCACTTCTTGGAATCATATGCTTTAATGACTTTATAGCGGTTTTTTGATAAATCTTTTATTGATGGGTTATTAATATCAAGCTTTTCAGTTAGCCAATACTTCTCAATTTTATAACTTGTGTTGCGACGAATTAACAATTGAACTTCGCCAGAGATATGGATTACATCATTCTTTAATATTTTATTTAGAGTGATTGTTTTACTAATTTTTCTTTCTTTGTTATGGATTTTTTCGAATTCCTTTTTGATTGCATCAACATCTGATAGAGTTACTGCGGGCTTTGTTGTTGCAATTACTTTTTTAACCTCTGGTTTTTTTGTTTCAGTCTTTTTTGGCTCAGGTTTTGCCTTTTCTACAACAGGTTTGTTTGCCGCCACAACTTTTTTGACATTTTCGTCAAGTTGCTCAGGATCTATTACAACATAACGATTATTACCTAATGATTTTAAACCAGGTGCATTTATAGGTAAGATTCCTGTAAATACATATTGTACGGTATCTGATCTCACCAATCGATAAACATATGTATAATCTTTAGTTTTGGTAATCTCATCATTGATTTCCAACTTGTTTTTACTTAAACGCCTGTTTGAAATAAGGATTTTGTTTCTTTTTTGATCATCTGAATTAACTTTCACTTTGGGTCTGTTTTTATCTGATTCTGGATCTGATTCTTTTACAGCTGAAACTTTTGCTACTGGTTCTTTTACTACTGGTGCTTTTTCTACTGGAGCTTGAACAACAGGAGGAGTTTTGACCGCTGGTTTCACTTCCGGTGGCTTTTTAGTAGCATTATTTTTAAATTCCAACTTTGGCATTTCCATTTTCGGTATTTCTTCATCAAGGCCAATTGCATCATCCATATTGGTGGCTTCAATTTCAGATCTATCCATTTTTTCTAACAGCTCTTTTCCGCGTACACTTTCTGGTTCTGATTGAGCGATAGCGCCATTCGATACAATTGCTGCTATTATTAAGGTTGTTACTATTTTAATATTCATTTTATTTTCCTATGCCACCTAATGTTAATTTGTATGGGTCCAAATGTTTTTCTAATTCTTCACGTGAAAGATCAGTGTGTTCCAATGCCACATCAATCACTGCTCTGCCCTCTGAATATGCCAATTTTGCAATTTTTGCACCAAGGTCATAACCAATGATTGAATTTAATGCAGTGACTAGTATGGGATTACGGTTGACTGATTGTGATACAGTACTTTCATTCACAATATAATCTCTAATCGCTGATTGAGCCAAAACAGTAATACAACTTGCCATAATTTCTGTGCTTTGTAAAATATTTAACGCAATTACTGGTAGCATTACATTCAATTGGAAGTTACCAGAGGAACCCGCTACAGCAATGGTTGCATCATTGCCAATTATTTGCGCACAGACCATTGCCATGGCCTCAGGCACAACTGGATTAACTTTTCCAGGCATTATGCTGCTTCCAGGTTGCAATGATGGCAAAGCAATCTCACCAATTCCTGCCAATGGACCAGAATTCATCCAACGCAAATCATTGGCAATTTTCATCATGGTTGATGCCAATGTTTTTAATTGCCCTGATAATTCCACCACACAGTCTTGAGATCCTATGCCTTCAAATTTATTGTCCATACTGTAAAATGTTGTGTTACAAATCTCAGACATTTGCTTGGCAAACATGTCACCAAATCTTGGATCTGCATTCACACCAGTTCCTACTGCTGTTCCGCCTTGTGGTAAGTAACTCAAACGCCCACAAGCATCACTGATCCTTTGTTTATTTCTCACAATTAAATCAGCCCAGGTATTTAGTTCTTGCGCAAATGTGACTGGCATTGCATCCATTAAATGGGTTCTGCCTGTTTTTACAATGTTGCCAAGTTCTTTGGCTTTTTCTCGACAAACTGTTTCGATTAGATCTAAGGCTGGTAATAATTTTTCACGAACATTTAACACGGCACTAACAGCAATGGCTGTAGGGATCACATCATTACTACTTTGACCCATATTGACATGATCATTCGGATGTACATTGACATCAGATGTGGTTGCCATATGGGATATGACTTCATTACAGTTCATATTTGAACTGGTACCAGAACCCGTTTGAAAAACATCAATGGGAAAATGCTGATCATAATCGCCTGTTTGTATTTTTTTGGCTGCATCAATAATGTTGTTTGCCACATCATTATCTAAGTGACCCAGTGATGTATTAACATGTGCCGCTGTTTGTTTTATTAATCCTAATGCTCGAATAAACTCGCGTGGCATGCTTAGTCCGCTGATTGGAAAGTTATTAACAGCTCTTTGTGTTTGAGCACCGTACAAAGCATCAGCAGGAACTTTAAGTTCTCCCATGCTGTCTTTTTCAATTCTAAAATTATTCATAAGTTTTTAAATGTAATCGTTTTTATTAAAAGATTTAGACTGTGGCTAAATCACCTTTATCTTGTAGCCAAGTTTTTCTGTCTGCGGCTCTTTTCTTTGAGAGTAACATGTCCATCATTTTGTATGTACTTTCACTTTCATCAATGTTCAATTGTAAAATTCTTCTGGTATCTGGAGATATAGCACTCTCACGCAATTGACCTGGATTCATTTCTCCTAAGCCTTTAAATCTAGTGACGCTAATTTTGCCTTTTAACTTATCACGTTCAATCCGATCTAATATCTGATCTCGCTCTGACCCATCTAATGCATAATATTTTTTCTTGCCTACATCAATTCTGTACAACGGAGGCATGGCAATAAAAATATGGCCCGCTCTCACCAAAGGTTCGAAATGTTTTAAAAATAATGCACATAGCAATGTTGCAATATGTAAACCATCCGAATCGGCATCGGCCAAGACAATAATTTTACCATATCTTAAACCAGATATATCAGTACTGGCTGGATCCACACCCATTGCCACAGCTAAATCATGCACTTCTAATGAGGCCATTACTGAGCTTGAGTCGACTTCCCATGTATTGAGTATTTTACCTCTCAGGGGCATAATTGCTTGAAACTCTCTATTTCTGGCTTGTTTTGCAGAACCACCTGCTGAGTCACCTTCTACTAGAAACAATTCGCCTTGCATCGGGTCTTGGCAACTACAATCAGCCAATTTACCTGGCAATGCTGGTCCAGATGTGACCTTTTTCCTTATGACTTTCTTTCCTTTTTTTAACCGACTTTGGGCTTTTTCTATGGCCATATTGGCAATTAGTTCGCCAATGGCAACATTTTGACTCAACCACAAAACAAAACTATCTTTCACAGCGTTTGCTACTTGTGATGCAATAGAACGGCTTGATAGACGCTCTTTTGTTTGCCCACTAAACTGAGGGTCTTTCATCTTTACTGACAAAACATAACTGACTCGGTCCCAAACGTCATCTGGTGCAAGTTTTAAACCTCTAGGCAATAAACTGTGTGCTTCTGCAAATTCCCTGATTGAGTCTGTCACACCAGTACGAAGACCATTAACATGTGTGCCACCTTGGGCTGTTGGAATCAAATTAACATAACTTTCAGTCAAGGCATCTCCATAAAGCTTCCAACTCAATATCCAATCTATCATTTCACCATCTACAGATTGAGACCCCTCAAAACCTTCTTCAGGTAACAATTCTTCTCCGTGTAATGAATCCAAAAAATATTCCTGTAATCCATCAGCATAATGCCATTTTTCGTATTCTTTGCTGTTGTCATCATTAAATTCAACAGACAAACCAGGACACAAAACCGCTTTGGCCTTAAGTAATCTTTTGAGTTTTCTGATTGACACTTGTAGTGTATCAAAATACTGTTTTTCAGCTTTAAATCTAACTCTGGTCCCGGTATTTTTCTGACCAACTGTACCAATTTCAGTGAGTTCAGAGACCTTATCACCATGTTCAAATGCGATATGATATTCCTTGCCTTCTCTTTTAACCCAAACATCTAAACGGTCAGACAAAGCATTCACTACTGACACGCCTACACCATGTAAACCACCAGATATTTCATAGTTTTTATCAGAAAATTTACCGCCAGCATGTAATTTTGATAAGATTAATTCGACACCAGAGACACCTTCTTCTGGATGAATATCAACCGGCATTCCCCTGCCATCATCTGAAACTTCAATATAACCATCTGCTTGTAGCGATACTTTTATACATTTAGCGTGACCACCCAATGCTTCATCAACAGAGTTATCTACAACTTCTTGGATTAAATGATTGGGGCGGGATGTGTCAGTGTACATCCCAGGTCTTCTTTTAACTGGATCTAGTCCCGATAGGATTTCTATGTCACTGGATTGATAGTCTTTTGTCATGTTTTCAATTTTTTCCTTATTTATATTAGTCATTTATTTCATGACTATTACTGCATTTATTTTAGCTGTATTAAAAATTAATTTATGGATGAATTGCCATTTATCCATTTTATTGAACATCCCACGCTAGGAATTTGTTCGCTGGATATTTTACCATCAGTAACCAGTTCTTGCATGGCATTGACCAAATCCCTTGGCATCTTTTCTGATGTCTTACTGCCAGACCCATCTAAACGTCCTCTGTATTGTAATTTTCCCTGTCTGTCTAACCCAAAAATGTCTGGTGTGCATACTGCACCATAAAGTTTGGCGATATCCTGACTAGAATCTAATAGGTATGGAAAAGGGTATTGTTTTTCTTTGGCAATTTTCTTCATATTCTCAAAAGAGTCTTCTGGGTAATCATTGACATCATTTGACATGATTGCAACAACGTTTACTCCGAAAGTGTCGAGAGATATAGCATCTTTAACCAATTTTTCCTGTATTGATTTAACATATGGACAATGGTTACATATAAACATCACAACCAAACCGTTTTTACCCATACATTGAGCAAAACTCCAATGATTATCATCCACTCCTGGTAGGTTAAAACTTGGCATTTTTTTACCCAATTCTAATTTTGGTGTATACAACAATACCATTATACTTCTTCTCCTGTAAATATATCTTTAAATGCCACATAAGAAGAACAATAACTTAATGCAGCGATAAACATTAAACAAAATATCATAACAATTAAATATAACATGGATGCGATTATTGATTCTTTTGAAAAAAATATAAACAACAAACTTTCTAACCCACTCAAAATAAAATAGGTAAAAACAATGAGAATTAAATATACAATTGCATATAGAATGATTGGATATATATTTCTAATCACACCAACAAAACAATACTTTATGGCCTGGAGTGCTGAAAAATTTGTAAAAACCAACACATAAGGAGCAAAAATATTTATGGCAGTTATAGGTAACATCATTATAAATGTCATAACAAAATACTTTGCCAGCACAGGTGATGCCATAATTGATTCAAATGATGGAGCTGAATTGTTGCTTAATCTTTGTAATTCGCCAGCAACTGTTTCTTGTGGAATACCTATAATGCCAAGTAAAATTGAGCCAATCATTTGTGCCACTATCATCAATAATATCAACCAAAAACCATAACGAATAAGATTAACATTATTGGGATGTACAAATCCTTTGATTAAATAAGAAACATGCATGGGTTTGTTTTGTTCGATTGCATGACATGCCAAGCCCAAACCTGCAGTGACAAGTGGCAATATTAGAACAAGTAGAAGCTGAACTATTGGCACAATTTTAATCAGCATCAATACCACAAAGACTAAACTAAACATGGCAGATAACCACATATATTTAGAAGAGGTAAAGTACCTGAAGCCTTCATTAACCCACATCCAACCATGGCCCATTTTGAGTTTTTTTGCTGGATTAATAATAAGCGAATGGGTATTCACATTATCGGGATTCAAAGACATAATTGTACAATATTTTTAAAAGTAGATAATATCATGTGCAACAAAATTCACCAATGAAATTCAGTTTTAAAATTTTAAATAATCGATGATAGTATTTTGGCTTTTAGAATAAACCACATACTGAGTTGAACCTTTGTAATCCAGCTTAAAAAATACAATTTCATCATCTTTGTATAGTTCAGCAAGCTCATCTATACCTTTTTGCAAAGATTTATATTTGGCCCTCATGTTATCAATCGATAATGAATGAGATTTCAGCATTGAATCATAATCACTTAAAGGTTCGAAATACGCATATCCGTTATATATATCGAGTGTGCTGAACTTTTTGATATAAGCCATTTTGGGTTTTGAAAACAAACTTGGCATTAATTCGCTATAAACAAGTTCATCATTTTTTGCATATTTTTCAACAAGATACTGGAATTGACCATTATTAAATACTACAGTGCTTGGTCTACCAGAATGTATGACAAAACTTCCATAAATCAATGCCGACAATTGTAAAATTGCAATAACTGACAAATCAAGACTAAGTGATTTTTTGCCTTTTTTATAGACAATAAATGTCAGAATCGGGCCAATAATGACATCAATTAATATCAACAACTTGAATGGTTCAACAACACCAGAAAAATTAAAAAAAGGTTTTGGGTACCAAATCAAATAAACAATTGAAAACAGGATAGATATAACCAAAACACTAATAATCAAATGTATAAATGCCGCTTTAATTTTTGTCATGATTTTCAAGAAATAGGCTTAAGGAAAGATTTGTCACTTTATCAAATTCTGATAATTTTAACAACTGCTTTAGGTTGTGTTTTTTTAGATTTTGATCAAAAAAATGAATCGCTTTTAAGGCTGTCTCTTATACACATCTCCGAGCCCACGAGACAGGCAGAAATCT
>CAJXVJ010000135.1 GCA_913061105.1 uncultured Alcanivoracaceae bacterium
ACGAGATTTCTGCCTGTCTCGTGGGCTCGGAGATGTGTATAAGAGACAGGTTTCCTTTTGAGCCAGATTATTATAAAAAAGTGGGAGGCAATGCAAGGTTTGTTGGACACCCATTAGCACAAAATATTTCTGTAGAAATCGATAAGCGATCAGCAAAAAAGTTAATTAAATTAGACCCCAATAAGCCAGTTATGGCAGTATTGCCAGGGTCAAGAAACAGTGAGTTAAAAGCACACAGCGATATATTTTTAAAAACTGCCAACGAATTAAAGAAAATCATTCCAGATTTACAGATCATATCAGCCAATACCAATCAAAGCAAAATACAATATATTCAAGAATCAGCTAACAGGCAGAATGTCCCTATAAAAATATTCAAGGATGCAACAGCTGTGTTAAAAGCCGCTGATTTTTGTTTATTGGCCTCAGGTACTGTTGCACTTGAGGCTTTGCTTTGCAAAACACCCATGGTTGTAGGCTATAAAATATCACAAATGACTTATACCATCGTTAAATCTTTTAATATGATGTTGTTGCCTTATTATTCTTTACCCAATGTGTTGTACGGAGACTTTTTAGTGCAAGAAGTATTGCAGAAAAAGATGACGGTAGATAATCTATTGATAGCTATACTGCCTTTAACAAAAATTCAAAAACAAAAGGAATTACAAGCTGAATTTAGCCGTTTACATCAGGATTTATTATCACCCGATAACAATGCTGCCAAATCTGTTGTTGAATTTATAAAATGTCACCAATCATAGTTGGTGTGGATGAGGCGGGTCGTGGACCATTAGCAGGCCCTGTTACTGTTGCAGCTGTTATATTAAAAAAGCCAATTTCGGGTTTAGATGATTCGAAAAAATTATCAGAGAAAAAAAGACACATACTTGAGGCGCAAATCATTGAAAATGCCTTGGCTTTTTCTGTGGTGCATGTCTCTGTGGAAACCATAGAAGAGATAAATATTCTTCAAGCCAGTTTATTGGGCATGCAAAAAGCTGTTCAAAAAATCAAACATAGGTATGATGAAATATTAGTAGATGGAAATAAATGTCCAGAATTTAAACAGCCGGCCCGTGCTATTATTGGTGGAGATGGAAAGGTAGCAGAGATTTCTGCAGCATCTGTATTGGCAAAAAATGCCAGAGACAGATTAATGGTAAAACTAGACAAAGAATATCCACAATATGGGTTTGCTCAACACAAAGGATATGGAACCAAATTCCACATGCAACAATTACAAAAGCATGGACCTTGTCAACACCACAGAAAAACATTTGCTCCCATTCAACAGCTTTTACAATTAGAAATGTTCGGGCATACAAATATTTTGTGACATAAAATAAAGCTAAGTTAAACAAACCGTTTTTTATAATGTTAAAATACCCAAAATAGCCATGCAATAATAATTAAATGCCATCCAAGTTTATCCACCTCAACCTTCATTCAGAATATTCAGTCGTTGATTCTATACTGCATATACCAAATATTATGGATGCATTAAAAAGCAGCCAATCACCTGCGGTAGGGATAACTGATTTTAATAATATGTATGCAGCCATTAAGTTTTATAAAGCGGCATTAGCAGCGGGAATAAAGCCATTAATGGGAGCAGAAGTTCTGGTTCTTAATGAAGAAGATGACGACAAGTCCTATACAATGACTTTTCTGTGTATGAATAACCAAGGTTATCTCAATTTAAGCGAATTAATTTCTAAGGCGCATCAATCTGGATATCACAAGACAAAACCAATGGTCCATGAAAACTGGATAGAAAAGTACAATGAAGGATTAATTGCCATTAGCAACAATATGCGTGGTGACATTGGTCAATTAATCCTGAATAAGAAACTCAATGAAGCCGCAGATAAAGTTGAACACTGGAAAAGGATATTTTCAGATAGGTTTTATTTAAGTATCGCAAGAATCAACCGCAAAGACGAAAAATGGCACAATAATGCCTGTATTTATTTGGCGGCTCACCAACAAGTTCCATTAGTGGCAACTAATGATGCCCGTTTCATGCAAACTACAGATTTTAATGCGCATGAAGCACGGGTATGTATTAATCAAGGCTTAATTGTGGCTGATCCACGCCGTCAAAAAGTCTATACACGCGATCAATATTTGTCTACACCTGAAGAAATGATTGAAAAGTTTAAGGACCTGCCTGAAGCTTTAGAAAATACAGTTGAGATTGCCAAACGTTGTCATTTTAGTTTTGAATTAGGAAAGTACTTCTTGCCAGCTTTCCCAATTCCCGAAGGTGAAACAGAAGACCAATATTTTCGACGTTTAACCCATGAATTATTGAGTAAATATCTGAACAAGAATGGGCCATTTGAGGGTTACAGTGAAGAAGACTATTTCCAGCGGTTAGCATTTGAAGTCGATATCATATTACAAATGGGTTTTCCTGGTTATTTCCTCATCGTAGCAGATTTTATCAACTGGTCTAAGAAAAACAAAATACCTGTTGGCCCAGGACGTGGATCAGGTGCTGGATCCTTGGTGGCCTTTGTCATGCGTATTACAGATTTAGATCCACTTGAATATGAATTGCTGTTTGAAAGGTTTCTCAACCCAGAACGTTTATCCATGCCCGATTTTGATGTGGATTTCTGTATGGACAGACGTGATGAAGTCATCGATTATGTAGCCAGAACTTATGGTGCCAATCAAGTGAGCCAAATAATCACATTTGGTACCATGAGTGCCAAAGCAGTGGTACGAGATGTAGGGCGGGTTTTGGGTTATCCCTATCCTATGGTCGATGGCATTGCCAAATTAATTCCCAATGATTTGGGCATCACCTTAAGCAAAGCATTAAAAGAATCATCGGAGCTCAATTTAAAGAAAGAAACCGATGAAGAAGCTGGCGAATTATTGGACATGGCATTACAACTCGAAGGCACGATTCGCAATACTGGTAAACATGCCGGTGGTGTGGTAATCGCACCGAGTAAGCTCAGTGATTTTTGCCCTGTATATAAGGATGAACATGCTGAAGGAATTCTTAGTCAATATGACAAAGATGATGTTGAAACCATAGGTTTGGTTAAGTTTGATTTCTTGGGTTTAAGAACATTAACGATTATTGATAATGCGGTTCAAGCCATTAACAAGATTCCAGACACAAACTTAGACATTACTCAAATACCCTTAGATGATTCAAAAGCCTTTGATTTATTGAAATCATGTAAAACAACAGCTGTATTTCAATTAGAGTCTGATGGCATGAAAGAATTAATTAAGCGATTGATTCCAGACTCATTTGCCGAAATTATTGCTTTGGTGGCATTGTATCGACCAGGTCCATTGGATTCAGGCATGGTAGATACATACGTAGAATGTAAGCACGAACGCATTGAACCCGATTATTTGCACCCTGATATTGAAGAAATACTTAAACCAACTTATGGCGTAATATTGTACCAAGAACAGGTGATGAAAATTGCCCAAGTCCTCTCTGGATATTCATTGGGAGGAGCCGATATTTTACGTAAGGCCATGGGTAAAAAAATCGAATCGGTCATGTTAGAACAAGCAGAAATATTTAAACAAGGTGCAGTTGATCGTGGTGTAGATGGTAAGGTAGCTAAAGACATATTCGATATCATTATTAAATTTGCAGGGTATGGTTTTAATAAATCACATTCTGCCGCTTACGCATTAATTGCTTATCAAACAGCCTGGTTAAAAGCCCATTATCCAGTTGAATTTATGGCCGCCGTTATGTCTGCGGATATGGATAACACGGAAAAAGTGGTGCATTTGATTGAAGACGTCAAGTCCATGAATATAGTGATGCAAACGCCCAATATCAATGAATCTGATTATTACTTTAAAGCCAGTGAAGGAATGAGTATTGTTTATGGATTGGGAGCTCTTAAAGGCGTAGGCAAAGGCGCAATTGAAAGCATGATGGAAGACCGCGAAGAAAATGGTCCTTATCAATCAATTTATGATTTTTGTGTGCGGGTGGATTTACATAAAGTCAACAAAAGAACATTGGAATCACTCACGCTTTCTGGCGCATTTGATTGTTTGCATCCTAATCGCAATGCCCTAATGCAAGGAATGGAATCAATTATTAAAGCAGCCATTCAAAAAAACAATGACCAACAATCCGGGCAAGTTGATTTATTTGGGGCAGCTGTTGTTTCAACTAGCAACGAAATGCCCATTCCATTACCCAATGTTGCAGAATTTGAAAGCAATGAACGCTTATTCAATGAACGCAATATGTTGGGTCATTTTATGACAGGTCACCCCATTGCATCGGTTAAAAGCTGGTTCACTGCTGTGACTTCACATTCCATCAAAAAAGTTTTAGACCTACGCCCAGAAGAAGAACCTAAAAATAATGATGATGACGATTTTGCAAAAAAACGTTGGTTTAATGGCACAGAAGTACTGGTAGGTGGGCTAATAACTTCTGTCAGAATTCGCAATGAAAATTCTGCAAATGTGCTCATAGTGGATGAAACTGATCAAATAGAGGCCACCTTTTTTAAAGACACATTTTTCGAAAATCAAGAAAAAATGGAGAAGGATAAAATAGTTATTATTGAAGGAGAAGCGGGTGTTGATAATTTTTCAGGAAAATTTATCATCAGGGCCAAACAGATTTTAACTCTTAATGAAGCCATAGCTACTTACTGTACTAAAATTGGATTCATTACCTCAACCACAGATTACAAACAATTCTCACAACAGTTAAAAGGATTATTACAAACTCATGGTCGTGGAAAAGCGCGTATCTATATTCACCATGAACAAGAAGGCATCATCTCAAACCTCAAGTTGGGTGATAATTTCAAGATAAGACCCTCACACAACCTCGTTTTAGAAGCTTTGGAACAAACCAATATTGATAAAGTTCTCATTAAGTAAGTAACAATTAAGCAAATTCTTTTAACTATTTATTAACAGATTGTATGGTATGTTATGAGAGAACTAAAATAGGACTTGACCAAAATGAGACACTTAGAACGAAAAACTATGATGACAACAATCAAATCAAAGTTACTCCTTGCATCATTTATCTGTACACCAGTAATGGCCAATGTATTTAAAACTGAAGTTTTAGATAGCAGCCCTTTACTACAAAATGTTTCTGCACTTGAAACTTTAGACTTTAATAACGATGGAAACAAGGACTTTATTTCTGTCTCATCAGATGAGAATAATAATGTATTATGGATTGGAGATGGCAATGGTAACTTCTCTAAACAAAATCACCCGATTCTTACAGACCAAATTATTTCTGTCACTCATGCTGATTTTAATAACGATGGATTAACAGATTTATTGTTAAATCAAAAAGTGTATGAAATAGATGATATTGGAGATTTAACATCAATATTAAAAACCAGTGTTTTTTATGGCGATAGTCAAAACACATACTCTGAAAAGTTTGAGTTCGGTGAGTATCTTAATATTACAGAATTAGGGGATATGGACAATGACGGATTAATTGATGTCGTATCATTTTCTGGTACTTCTGTCATTATATATAAAAATAATGGAAACAATGATTTTATTCAACAACAAACTTCCATTGGTTTTAATAGTTCTTTTGTAATAGGAAAGCGTTTACAAGATATGGATAACGATGGAGATTTAGATGTTTTAGGAAGTTTCACGTTTAGCTCCTCTATTTTAATAATATTTTATAATGAAGGAGATTACGAATTTTCACGTGACTCTGTTCCAGATTCGTTGTGGGTAAGAGGGTACTATGTTTCAGATGTTAACAATGATAATCTTATGGACATCGTTTTTTCATCTAGTTATCGAAAGAACCACAATATTTTATTGAATAAAGGTGATAGATCCTTCGAATTAATGGATTCCGATATTGCCGATATAAGTTGGACAAGTGGTATAAATGATTATCAATTATTTGATTTCAAATCAATCATGGTAGAAGATTTAGATAATGATGGCAGAGAAGATATTGTTGGTATATCAAGAGAACAAATTTTTGATGATGATTTACTAAATGTAAGGGTTAGGATGCATGAACAAAATAATCGCATTGAGTATTATAATAATACTGAAATAGGTATTGATTCCCTATACCTGCCTAGTATAGCAGCTGCAGATTTTAATGGTGATGGTTTGAAAGATTTGATTGTTTCGGGCAATAGCGAAATAAAATTATTGACCCAAATCAGTAACCCAAAAATTGAAGACATCTACTATGATCCTAACCATAATGGCCATGGCTATAGCATAGAAAAAATTGGCAGAGATAATCTTTATTACACGCTATTCTATAGTTATGATGAAACTGGAAATTCAGAATGGTACATCCAATTAAATACAATGCTGACTAACAATAATGGCGATGTGACCCTCTATTCACCGGCTAAAGATGAAGACAATGAACAATTCGGCAATTTAGTCAATTTCAATTATGATTATAGCAACCAATCGGTGACCGAAAATACAGATTTTAACAAGTATGGTTATATCCAAAACTCATCGAATGCTGATAGCTTAGATTCAATGAATCTCGATTTTTATTTTAATAACGAAAACAAAGAACAAAATTGGCAATCCAATAGATTAATTGCAAATCAAAACAAACCAGAAAACGACTTTTCAGGGCTGTGGTGGGCTGGTTATGATGATTCGGGTTGGGGTTTATCTCTGAACTTTGTTCAAAGGCAAGAGCAAGTTGATGTGGTTGCGATACTCTATTTTTATGATGCAGAAGGTCAAGCCAGGTGGATCTCAGGACAAGCAGGAAATTTCTTGCCTTCTCAACCACTCAATATAGAAATGAATATGTATAACGGCTATGGAAGAGAACATGAAAATGTCGAATTAACCTATTTGCCTGCAGGAAATTTAAGCATTAATCTAAATGAAGCGAGTAAAGATTTTAACCAAGCAGGAACTTTAACTATGGATGTGTTTTATCCGAAAGGTGAAAGACAAGATTGGATAAGGAATAACATTCCATTCGCATTGTCCTCTGAACCTAGAGATTAAGAGTTTTTCAGTTTTTTACAGATAGAATAAACAGTTGGTAATTAAATCATTTAATTGCCAACGATTGATAATTTAACCCATAAAAGATGGGCCTTCTTTTCCGACTGGACCCACTTCACATTTCCCGCATATTGACATGTTTTCTCTGTCAGTTTCCATTGTCTGTATGAACTCAAATCTTTGGCTAGAATTGATGATATCGCTGTATTTGTATTTGGATAGGTCACCAAATTTTCCGGCTTGTGGATGAAAACAACAGGGAACAACAGTGCCATCATAATCAACATATAAAAGGTTAATATCGCCATGCCAAGGGTGATTCTTAAATTCTGATGGATCTGCAACGAAAAAGCATTTTCCATCAGTCTTTTGAACTTGTCTTTGTGAAGGGTTTTCTTTGGCTTCAGGAAGAATCATCCAATTTCTAAATTCAGGAGTCCACCCCAATGGAGTCAATATTTTCAACCAATTGGTTTTGTCTTGTTCTGTTTCAACGATGGTTCGCGTCACCAATTCAGTAGCAGGTGACCATTTATCACACAAAGCTTTGGTCTTTTCTAGGAACTTCATCAGCTTTTCCATTTTCCCTGGTGGCCTTAACTCTTCGTATTTTTCCTTACTGCCATCTCCATCGCAACTCACCGCAATTTTATTGATAACTTGCAGTTTTAACATTTCTTCAAAATTGTCCCAATCTGTGAATTGTGCATTGGTAGATAATTCTACAATTGAGGCTTTCCATTTTTGTTTGGGTATTTCTGCAACAATCTTATCTAATTGTCTGTGCAGCAAAGGTTCACCAAAATTGAATAAACGCAGTGTGTGTATGTGATCCACATCAATGTTATTTAATATCTTTGCAAAATGATCAACTTCAACCCGTTTAACTTTATCCATTAAAGTTGAATTTGGGCAACCGATACATTGAAGTTGGCATCCATGAACAATATCAATGTGCACCATAAATATTGAATTGGGTTTTTGTATTTTATTTATTCTTAATGGAATCATTTGTTAATATATAAGATTAAAATTAATGAAAAGGGATTATACTGTATTTTAAGATTTGAACAGTAAATGTTTTGTTAAATTACAGATTTAACAAGATAGAAACCATAATAATATGGAAGTTATAGTAAAATGCGAATGATAAATAGTTTCATTTCAATATTGAATTAAGGGTGCCCTTATAATAATGCCAACAATCATATCTGCAAAAAACATCTCAAAAGCCTATCCAAAAATCAATACTGCAGGAAATCGATTTAAATCACTTGTGTCACTTTTATTTAATCGAAAATTACACAACAGTACAACCGTATTGCATAACATAGACTTAGAAGTCAATGCGGGTGAATCATTTGCAATCATTGGTAAAAATGGTGCTGGTAAATCGACATTATTAAAAATAATCAGTGGCGTCATTAATGCCACAACCGGCAGTGTTAAAGTCACTGGAAGTATAGGTGCATTACTCGAATTAGGCTCTGGATTTCATCCAGAATATACTGGCAGAGAAAACCTGGTCATGTCTGCGACTATTGCTGGTATAGAGAGTCAGTTCATAGATAAAGAAATTGAACGGATGATTGAATTTGCTGACATTGGAAAATACATTGATCAACCCATAAAAACTTACTCATCAGGCATGGTAGTGAGATTGGGTTTTTCTGTGGTTACTGTAACCAAACCTGATTTGCTCATTACTGATGAAGTATTGGCAGTAGGTGATGTCGATTTTCAAAGAAAGTGCATTGCTTGGATAGATGATTATTTGAAAAATGGTGGCACATTATTGTTGGTTTCTCACAGTCTTTATAACGTTCAAAAACTGTGTAAAAAAGCCATTTGGATTGAAAATGGCTGTGTGAAAAAGGCGGGAGATTCTGTCTCGGTTTCTGAAGCTTATACCCGTTATTATAACGATATGTCAAAAACTGATCTGGACCAAACAAAAGACATGTCAAACTATCATATTCAAGATGCCAAATTATTGAACGCCAATGGAGTCGAAATCACCCAACTCAAAACCCATGATGAACTCAAAATAAAAGTCACAGTTTTTTCGCCAGATAAGAGGGTTCCAGGTCTATCTTTAGGTGTACTTAAATCAGATTTTCCGATTTATGGCACCATTTCAGATCTGCATGAAACGGCCCCAATTAAATTATCAGACCATTTATTTGAATACAATATTACTATGCAGGACATAAAATTGTTGCCAGCAGATTTTACTATTAAAGCATTTGCGATGGATCCTGAATGTTTAAGACTCATCGATACGTTTGATATGCCATTGCGGGTACAATCTGAAACCAAAGAATCAGGACTGGTGCAAATACAAACAGATTGGCATTGAAAATCCTAAAATAATGGCCTGTCTCTTATACACATCTCCGAGCCCACGAGACAGGCAGAAATCT
>CAJXVJ010000136.1 GCA_913061105.1 uncultured Alcanivoracaceae bacterium
TACACAGAGTAGATCGTCGGCAGCGTCAGATGTGTATAAGAGACAGGATGAAATCAATGTTTCTACGACTCAACTTTCTTTAAATTTTTCTCAAGAAATCCTCAAGGCTATTAATGAAAAAATAGAATTAAAAGGATATAACAATTATATCACTGCCAGTATTGGTGTTTCGGTCTATCCATATGATGGTAATAATCATGAAGATTTATTGAGAAATGCTGACACAGCCATGTATCATGCTAAAAAACGAGGCCGTAATGCTGCTGTTTTGTTTTCAAAAAGTATGAACGATACGGCAATAGAACGTTTAATGCTTGTTGAAGAACTCAATAATGCCATTAAAGAAAATGAAATAACACCCTATTATCAACCTAAAGTGTGCTTGAAAACAGGCAATATAAAAGGCGTTGAGGTTTTGGCTAGATGGAACAATAAAAATTTAGGAATAGTGCCTCCAATTCGGTTTATTCCTGTCGCTGAAGAATCAAAATTAATTACTGAAATCAGCGAGCAATTGATGATAAAAGCATATCATTTTATACTTCCTGTCATTAAATCCGGTCAATTTAATGGACGCATTTCTTTTAATGTTTCAATGACTCAGTTTATACGAGGAGATTTCGTATCCTGGATAGACAAAATATTAGGAGAATGCAATTTTCCATCAGAGTATCTCGAATTAGAAATCACTGAAAGTATGGTTATGGAAAATATTGATAGGGCCATAAAAATTATGAAACAACTGAAATCTAGAAACATCAGTATTTCAATAGATGATTTTGGCACTGGATATTCCTCATTAAGTTATTTGAAAAAATTTCCAATTGACATTATTAAAATTGACAAATCTTTTATATCCGATTTAATGTATTCTGAAGAAGACCGTAAAATAATCACCTCAATCATACAATTGGCGCATAATTTAGGATTACAAGTCATCGCTGAAGGTACTGAAGAATTAAATCAGGTGATGTTTTTGAAAGAGTTAAATTGTGAACAAATTCAAGGGTTCTATTACTGCAAACCATTACCTGCTAGTGAATATTTGTCTTTTTTAACCAAGAATATTAATCTTTATGAAATATAAAAATTTCAAAGCATTAATATTATGCATTTAAATTCTGAAAAGAATTTGTAAAATTTTTAACCTTCAGGAAGTTTTGCTAATAAGGCACGTTTTTTATTCAAAAGTGCTTCACGCCTAGCAATATAGACACCTGATGAAAACACAATAATGGCTCCCAATATTGTCCAACGATCAACTGATTGATCAAAAACTACCCATGCTAAAACTATAATAAAAGGCAACCGTGCAAAATCAAATGGCATAACAACAGTGACCTCTGACATTTTTAGTGAATGTGTAAACATTAAATGAGCAAAACTACCCACAAAACCCATCAAGATAACCCAAACCCAAATCTCAAGGCTGGGCCATTGCCAAACAGTAATAGCAACAGGTAATGATAATGGTGTCATCAACAAAACCATATACATGACTATCACGTTGGTATTTTCTGTCCGAGAAAGGCTTTTTATTATCAACACAGATGCTGCCATGGTTACAGAAGAACCAACTACAACCAAGGATGCAAATAAATCACCATCCACAGATGGCCGTAAAATTATCAATGTACCAACAAAACCAACAATAACAGCTATCCAACGCCTAAAGTGGACGTCTTCTTTCAGCACTAAAGCAGCGCCAATCGTTACAAACAATGGCACAGTGAAGCTTAAAGCAACCGCCTTAGCTAAGGGCAATACAGAGATTCCCCAAAAATAACACAGCATTGAAATCAAACCTAAAATGGCACGAATAAAAAACAACTTTAAACGTTCTGTTTTAAAACTTCTGTAACCATTTTTTATCAACCAAGGCAACATAAATACCAAACCAAATAAATTTCGAAAAAAGGCAATTTGAAAAGGATGTAAATCACCTGCTGTCCATCGAATTAGAATGTTCATTAGACTAAAACCCAAAGCCGCTACAAGCATTAAAGTGATGGCCTTGTATAATTCAGAATTCAGTGATGGTTGAAGGCTCATAAAGATAACAATTTTGATTTAAGGGTTTCTCAATTAATAAAAACATATCTTAATTATTATAGCCACCATTAATTGAATTTTGCCTGACTTATGTTATATTGATGTTATACATATTCAATCTTTAATAATTAATAATTAAAAAACGAAGTTTGATTAAATATTCTGGCCAACAGATTTTTTTAATTTAGGTTTAATTGTTATATTATTTATGGTTAATAGTTATCATTTCAAAAAACTAGCACTACTTTTGCTGCTGATTTCAACTGCCGCAATTGCTAATAATGTTGATCAATGGCTCACCAAAGAAATTAAAGTTGAGGATGGCTTACCAGACTCCACAGTATTTTCAATTCAACAAGATAAAACTGGGTTTATTTGGTTTGGTACCACAAATGGATTGGCCCGATATGATGGCTATTCGTTCAAAGTATTTAAACACGATGGTACCGATTCAAAAACACTATCTAATAACAATACAGGTAACATATTCGTTGATTCCAATAATGTTATGTGGATTGGCACTTTTGGTGGAGGTCTTAACTCACTAGACCTTAATTCTGGAGAACTGATAAGATACCCCTATTCCAGTACTAAACTTGATGAAATGGTTTCTGAAAACGTACAGACTTTTCATGAAGACAAAGAATCTAATCTATGGATTGGAACAGCCACAGGATTATACATGATCAATGACGGTGAACTGACTCATTATAATCATGTAGAAAAAAATCCAAATAGCCTTATACATTCACGGGTTTGGAATATTGCGGAGAGTAAAAATGGCGACCTTTGGATAGGCACATCAGATGGTCTAAGTCATCTAGACCCTAAAACAGGTAAATTTAATAACCACAAATTGCCTAATGAATTAACAGTAGATATCTCTTCAAATCAATTTCGCAAATTATTCATAACTGACGAATATTTGTGGATTGGATCTTCCACTGGCCTGTATAGTTTCAACATTCAATCAAAGATTTTCAATAAACACTCATCCATACGCAATATGAAGATTAACGATATTTTGTTAATGAATGAAGATCAGTTATTAATCGCCAGCATGAAAGGTATTTTTCAGTTTGATATACAACAAAATACATTCCGTATGAATAATGACGGAGAATATTGGCAAGCATTAAAGCATGTTGATGTCAGAGATATGTTTTTTGATAAATCAGGTTTGTTATGGTTAGCATTACGTGACAGCGGTGTCATTAAAGTAGACCAATTTGGTGGCTTATTTCAACAACACAATAGTTTTATTCCTAATCTTAGTACGAATACTTTAAATAAACAGGTTTGGTCAATCGAATTTGATTCAGAAGATAATTTATATTTAGGGACATCTGAAACACTATTAAAAAACAATAAAAACCAAGAATTTAAAAAAGTCAGCACTAAAGATCAGAATGAAATTCCGGGCATAATTCGTGATACTTTAGTTTCTCAAAACCAAGACACCTGGATTGCTAGTAGCGAAGGCTTGTATTTTCTGGAGCATGATACAATAATAGCCAAAAACATTACAGAACCATTTGATTTGGTTGGAATAAAAACCACAGATGTATTTTCTGTTGAAGAAACTGATGATGGCGAAATTTGGTTAGCATTATACAATCTTGGAGTTTTACGTTGGAACCCTGAAACATCAATTGCAACCCTTATACAATCCTATTCTGGTGGGTCATTAACCGATATTAATATTGTACACATCTATCAAGACTCATACAAAAATATTTGGATTGGATCAAACTTAATTGGCGCATTCCGATATATTCCTGAAACAGAAGAACTCAAGTTATTTTCCCATGAACTCAATAATGAAAGCAGCCTATCCTCCAATAGAATAAAAGATATATTCCAAGACTCTAATGATAGGTTATGGATTGCAACTTTTAGGGGTCTAAATTTATATAATCAAGAAGACGACTCTTTTAAACGATACATGGTTGCAGATGGATTGTTAGAGAACACAATTAATGCTGTTCTTGAAGATTCAGATAAACACCTCTGGTTGGTTTATAAATATGGTATCTCTCATTTTGTTCCTGAAAATTTAGTCATTAATAATTATTTACTCGATGATGGAAAAAAGAACGATGGAATTAATGCAAGATCCGCAACAATTGATAAACAAAATAGGATCTATTTTGGGACTACAGATGGGTATTTTACATTCAATCCAAATGACTTAAACGAATCCATATCCTATCAGCCTACTCTTGCATTAACAGATGTTAGGATTAATAATAAATCATTCTCATTTTCTGAATTAGCCCAGAATAATTCAGAATTTATTTTAGATTCAAGTGACCGAGATATCTCGTTAAACTTTGCTTCATTAGATTATAAAATATCAGAACAAATTCAGTATAAATATAGAATAAATGGTTTACATGAAGAGTGGCTCAATGTGACTTCTAACAGGCAAATAGACTTAAATAATTTAAACCCTGGAAAATATAACATAGAAATAAAAGCGACAAATAATGATGGTAGATGGACTGAACATTTTTTAAATCTAGACTTAAAGGTCAGCCCTGTATGGTGGAATATGGGCTGGGTACGTATTCTTTTTTTATTAACTGGTATTCTAATCGCTCTATTTTTTCATCTCTATCGTACATTTAAAATAAAAAAACAAAATGAACTATTAGAATCTACTGTTGACAAACGCACAACTGAATTAGTCGAATTAAATAACCAATTAGAACAAGCTTCACAAACAGACTTTCTAACAGGGCTATATAACAGAAGCGGCTTTATCAAACGATTTAAAGCCCGAGTCAAAAAAACATTCGGCTGTTGTATTGTGGTGACTGACATTGATAACTTTAAGAAGATTAATGATATTCACAGCCATTCAGCAGGTGATTCAATATTACAACAAGTGACTCAAGTGATGCTTTCTTTAAAAAGTAAAGACGATTTAATTGCCCGTTGGGGTGGTGAGGAATTTATATTTTACTTGAGCAACAAAGATGCCGAAGAAGCATTCGACATCATTGAACGCATTCGATTAGAAATCCAAAAAACAAAATTCCAATACAAAAATAAAATCATACCAGTTACCTGTACATTTGGTATATGTCAACGCGTAGCAGGAATGAGCCTAAATGATTGTATCAATGCAGCTGATGAATCAATGTATCAAGGTAAGAAAAGAGGCAAAAATATTACCATAGTCTCAAAAGACCCCTTGTTTAAAGATCCCAAGTAGTATTAACTCTGAAGCGAAATACAGTAATTCAGGATTTGACTGAATTGCGATATCATGCTTAAAAGTTAATATTATCATATGCCCTTTTTAAAAGGATTAAAATGTTGCCATTGCTGCATCATAGTCAGGTTCATTAACCACATCAGAAACCAATTCTGAATAGACCACCTGATGGTTTTCATTTAAAACTAGAGTAGCCCGTGCATACAAACCATTTAAAGGCCCATCAGTCATTTTTACGCCATAACCATCAGCCAAGCTATGGTATCTAAAATCAGATACAGTCACTGCATTTTCTATGCCTTCTGCCGCACAAAACCGATTCAATGCAAAGGGCAAATCCATAGAGGCAAATAGCAACACAACATCATCTAACTGTGATGCTCTTTGACTGAATGTTTTTAATTGTAAAGCACAGACAGCAGTATCAATGCTTGGAAAAATATTAAAAATCACCTTCTTGCCTTTTAAGTCAGCCAATGTAACTTCAGACAGGTCAGATTTAACCATTTTAAATTCTGGTGCTTGTACACCTTTTGGGGGGAAATCACCCTTTGTTTGAATGGGGTTTCCTTTGAAATTGATTGTAGCCATAATTTACTCTTGATTAAATACAATTAGTTTACAGTTGCAAGTTCAATGACTCAAGTCTTTTCATAACACCCGTTTAAATACAGTAATTGAAACTTGCATGATTATGGATATAATCAAATATCACCTAATATAACTAGACTTATATTAAAACTCTGTATGAAAATATATTTACTCACACATCAACGCGAAGTCGATAGAAAAACCAACACTGGGTCATTGGCAATTGAGCCATCATGTAGTATTGTTGAACGAATTATTTGGGACAGGGTTAATCCCAGTAAGAAATTGTTAGCACTAATACAATCGCAGACAACTGCATTACTCTATCCAAGTTCTAATTCCAATCAATTATGTATTAGTGATTTTAACCACTTTATAATATTGGACGGGACATGGCAAGAAGCCAAAAAGATGTTCAACCAAAGCGATTATTTAGAATCTTTAGATAAATTATCACTTCCCATTTCTCAACCATCTAAGTACAAATTAAGACGTAACCAAACCCAAGGTGGACTGTGTACCATTGAATGTATTATTGAAATATTAAAGCTCAAAGGGCATAAGCAATTATCTAATCATCTTAAAGATGCTTTTATCAAGTTCAACAACTAAGTATTATTAGGTGTCGGAATGATTTTTAATTTTGTGAATTTAAAGTGAAAATAAAAAGTGTGATTACTCACATTGCCTCGACAGCCAATCCTTAGAATGGACACCATCAATTGAAATGATTCAATTAATATTTTTATAACCCTAAAGAGAAAAATTATGAACGCAATAAAAACAACCGTATTATTAATTATTACATTTTTTACAATTAACGCATCAGCTGGTGGCAGTTATGCTAAGAAGCAAGACATTGTTGACACAGCAGTAGCAGCTGGTTCTTTTAAGACACTGGTTGCAGCAGTTAAAGCAGCTGATTTAGTAGGCACTTTGAAAGGCGAAGGTCCATTTACTGTATTTGCTCCAACTGATGAAGCATTTGCTAAATTACCAGCTGGTACAGTAGAAAGCTTATTATTGCCTGAAAATAAAGACAAATTGGCCGCTATTTTGACATATCACGTGGTATCTGGAGAAGTCAAAGCCAAAGACGTTGTTAAACTATCTTCTGCAACAACAGTACAAGGTTCAGATGTGAGTATTATGATCAAAGATGGCGCTGTAATGTTAAATAATAGCAGTACAGTCATCAAAACTGATATAGGCACAAGTAATGGCGTCATTCATGTGATTGATACAGTTATCTTACCTTCATCAAATCCATAATTAATTTCTCTCCCCTTGTTGATTATGGTATAAGACCGGTCTAACCGGTCTTTTTTTTGCATTATATTTTAGATATCTATTGTATCGCCACAATATACAATTCAACACGTCTATTTTGTTGGCGTCCGTTGGCAGTATTATTATCAGATATAGGATTGTTTTCACCTTCTCCATAGGCTTTTAAACGATTGCGAGTCACATCTTGATTGGCCAAATAGTTTTTTACACTACTGGCTCGGTCTTCTGATAAACGATAATTATATGCAGTAGATCCTTGTGAATCGGTAAATCCAACAATATCTAACTCTGTATCTTTGTATTTGTATAAAACTTTGGCCACAGAATTTAATACAGAGTAGAAATTGCTTTTGATTGAATATTCATTGGTGTTAAATGTGATATTACCTGGTAAAACCAATTCAATTTTATCGCCTTTCCGAATAACCCTGACACCAGTTCCCTCTAATTCGCGTCGTAATTCTGCTTCTTGGTGGTCCATATAAGCACCGATACCAGCACCAATGGCAGCACAACCAGCCGCTGCATTTCTGGCATTGTTACTGTTTTTTGTCGCGCCGATCAAACCACAGACAATGGCTCCTGCTGCTCCATACTTAACGCTTTTTCGTACTTTTTGCTCACCTGTATAAGGGTCAGTGGTCTTACATGCACTTAATAATGAGAGTGTTATAATAATTAGAAACATCTTGGTCTTAAATGTGTTATCCATCTTTATTCTCTTATTTAAAATAGGAAATGGCATTATAAACAATACAATCAAATATAAACCAACCAACCTCACAGTTTTGGAAAGTTAATAAAAGATAATCAAACATTCATATTTGATGCCCATCACAGGGATACTAGAACACTAAAAGTTGAATATAAGTATTACAAAATTACTTAAAGATTAATTTGACTTTGGAATGAGGTCTTGCCAATTATCATTGGCAAATTGCTTTTGTTCAGTCATCAGGACAGTTTGTTGAATAACTTTGTTTGATAAGTCAATGCTTAATTTAAAATCACCTGCATTCATGGCGTTTTCTGCATTTTCTAGAATTAAATGGGTATCTCTCCACTGAAACGCTGCATCAACATTTTTCAAGGCAGTTTTTGCATCATCTAGTGCATTTTTAGAGTTAGTAACATTGTCTGAAACTGGTATTTTAATTGGATCAACGTTTAAATTAACCGTTTCATCAGATTGACCACTATCACAATTATACAATAGAAACGTTAATAACAAAACAACAACAGTTTTTTTAATAATCATACTTATTTCCTTGTGCTTGGGCCATTTATCGGCAAACCGTTACTAATATAGGTAAGAAAGTATTCTAAATTTCTATAAGTTTCACTCTGGTACTCAAGCGCCTTTGCCCGTACTTGAGTATTACAGCCCTTAAATCTGCGTTGAATTGTCCCTGTATTTTCCCATTTGGAACGATAAACAGGCCAATGTGTCACTTGCCCTAGCATTGGTCCTGGTATTTCATTTCTTAATCTAAGATTCGCTGTGGCTACATGGCAATTGGCACAAGCCATGTTTAACTGACCTCTTTTTGAAAAATAATATTTCTTACCTTGTAAATAGGCTTCGATTGATTCTTTTGTAGACAACTGTATGTCTATTATATTCCCTCTAGAGGTAAATGCCATATAAGCAGATATCTGAGCAATATCACCTTTCCCATAAGCCAAGGGTATTTCTTTGTTACTTTCCCTGCATTGATTAATGGCATATTCTAAAGTAATCACGGCTTTTTGTGTTTCATCCCATTGTGGATATTTCTGTTTAATCCCAATGCCATTATTTTCAAAACAACTGGCATAAGTTTTTCCATTTGTAAATGGTGTTTCAAATAACTCTTGTCCATGTTCTATGTCAAACTCATACGGTGGAAAATCTTCAATCTCTAACCACTGCTCTTTTGCAGCTTCATCAAAAACATAAGAACCATCAACGTATTCATCTAACTCAATGTTTGGAAATCTTTTCGAAAAATAATCCTTAAACATCTGAGCGTCATCAGATGCGACATTTTGAGAAAACACATTAAATGAATTAACGAGTAATAAGAACGATAGTATTTTAATTATATCTGTCTCTTATACACATCTCCGAGCCCACGAGACAG
>CAJXVJ010000137.1 GCA_913061105.1 uncultured Alcanivoracaceae bacterium
ATTTTAAAGCATCTGTTATTTCTTGAATTTCTATTTCTTCTATGTATTCTTCCAGGTTTTTTTCATGTCTTTGCGATAATAATTTTGGTTGTTTCTCTTCATCGAAGCCCAGATCTGACTCTCTGATTATATTATTGTCACAGAGGTTTGCAGCCCGTTCTAATATGTTCTTTAATTCAAGAATATTGCCGGGATAATGATAATCACACAAAGTATGCAGGGCTTGAGAATCAATCTTACAAGGCAATTGTTCCCATTTTTCAGAATAATCTTTTAATATATATTTGCACAAACCAGGAATGTCCTCTTTGTGTTGTGCCAATGGTTGTGTACTAACATTTATGACACATAAACGGTCATATAAATCTTGTTTGAACTCTCCTAGTTCAATTTTTTGTTTTAACTCATCACGACAAGCACTGATAAATCGAATATCCATATCAATGGTATCACCATTGTCTAATTGAATTTTTTTTGAGGTTAAGATTTGTAATAGTTTTTGTTGAATGGACAAAGCCAATCCACCAATGTTTTCCAGAAACAATGTACTTCCATTGGCTTCTGACAATAAACCATCTTGGGACTTGTCTCCAAATAATTCAACAATTTCTTGGTGATCTTCAATACAATCAAAACTGTAAAATTTCTTACTGTGCCTGTGAGAAAGGTTATGAATGCATTTAGCAATGAGTTTCTTAGATGTGCAAACAGGGCCATCAATAGTGATGAACGATTGTGATTTTGCCACCTTTTCAATTTTTTTGTTTATGTCTTGAATATAATCAGAGATGCCAACTAATTTGGTAGGACCTGAAGTGTTTGTTTGTTTAGTTGAACTAGATGCTTTAATGGCATTTGCAACTAGGTTTCTTAATACTTCAATGCCAATAGGTTTAGTTATAAAATCAAATGCACCTTTCTTTAGTGCTTCCACTGCGTGATTAATCGTGCCATAAGCGGTAATAACTGCTATGGGAGTGCTGGGGTATTTTTCATTAACGTATTCGACCAATTCAAGACCATTGCCATCTGGCAATTTCATGTCGGTTAAGCAAAAATGAAAGGTGGTCTTGTTTAGCTCACTTTTGGCCGCACCAACAGTTGCTGCGGTAAACACAGTTAAACCCATGCGACCCAGTGATATTTTTAATAGTTGTAGTATATCTGGTTCATCATCAACAACTAAAATCTGAATGTTAGACACTATAATAATCTCCCTTTTGAATTATTTTATCACAATGAGGTGAATATCATCTACCAATTTTAAATATTATTTAAATCTAAAATATTTCTTCTTAGTAATGGGCCAAAATTTAAATAATCGAATAATTTATGAATTCTGTCATTGTCTAATGATTTTCTTTGAATATTAAAATCTCCAAGTGGTATATCAGTGACTATGTCAGTTAATTGTTTTGCCATTATGGCATCGTCTGTATGGTTTGCTATTTTTGTGGCACAAGATTTTGCTCCTCTAAAACTCAAATAGGCAATCTCTTTGTGCCTGTTGAGTATTTCGTCCAATGTATCAAAATGGTTTAATAAAAATACAGCGGTTTTACTGCCAACACCAGGAACGCCTTTTATGTTATCCACACTGTCACCAGTGAGAGCTAAATAGTCTGCAATTTGATGTGGATGGACACCAAATTTTTCATAAATGTTTTGCTGATTGAAAGCTTTGTCTTTGCCATAGTTCCACCACGTATCATTTTTTTCAACCAATTGTGCCAAATCTTTATCGGCAGAAATGATGTGGTTGTTAAAGCCTTTTTTATTATAATGCTTTGCCAGAGTGCCGATCAAATCATCGGCCTCATAATATCCATCAGAATAAGTGGCGACACCCATGACTTCGGCCACTTGTTGGCATAATTTGAATTGTCTTTTTAAATCTTCAGGAGCAGGGTCTCTATTGGCTTTGTATTCGGGATATATTTCATTGCGAAATGAAGTTTCTAATGATTCATCGAAAGCACATGCAATGTGCTGTGCTTTTGTTTGATGAATAAACCGAGCTAAGAATCGTGCAAAGCCATAAACCGCATTGGTGTTTTCACCATTTTTCGCTTTAAATTCATCAGGCATAGAATAATAACTTCTAAAAACATAGATGCTTGCATCAATTAGATAAGCTTCTTTTTTACTCATAAAATAATGGTTTTACTAACCGACTAACATGCCTGCAAAGTTTGCTGATAATAATGAGGCTAAGGTACCGCCCAATAGTGCTTTCATGCCAAATTCAGAGAGTCTCTTACGTTGGTTTGGAGCCAATTGTCCGATACCACCGACTTGGATCCCAATAGATGCAAAATTAGCAAATCCACATAACATGTAAGTGGCAATCAAAATTGATTTCTCATATTGTAAATGCATGGCTTGACCAACATCTTTAAAGTCTGCCAAGTTGATATAAGCAACAAATTCAGATGCTATCAATTTGACCCCAAGCAATTGACCTAATATGGTGATGTCTTCTTTAGGAACGCCAATTAACCACATAAATGGAGCAAAGGTGTATCCCAATATAAACTCCATTGAAAGTTGTGCATAGTTTGTGTTATCTGCAATCCATTGACTAACACTATAACCTATTTGAAAATCACCTGGTTCAAATTTATAATCGATAAAAGGTAGGAAACTATTGATTATACTGAAATTGTTTAACACAACTCTAAAGTATTTGTAGAACATTATAAAAACAATAACAGCCATAAAAGTGAGTAAAAATGTTTTTATGGGTTTGTTATTTGATTTTTTCCAATAGCTAAATGCCAATGCAGAAACGATAGAAATAATCCAATCAATGTAGGTGGTAAAGTAACCTATTTTTTCTAATATATAATTTGCCATGGCAATAAAAGCAAAAAAGACCAGTAACATAGCACCAATATTTAAGGCAAGCTTTAGGCCTTCAGATGTACCTGTGGCCATGGCATCTAGAAAGTTTGAACCGGCAGTTTCTTTAGTGACTTCAATGTTGCTATCAATATTTTCAGCTTGAGGCATCAAGATTTTTGCAACAACTATGGCTCCAGGCGCTGCCATGACTGATGCACTTAATAGATGTTTCGCATAAAATGCCTGTTGTACAGGATCATCTCCACCTAAAAAATTCACATACGCAGCTAAAACACCACCTGCAACAGTAGCCATTCCGCCAATCATAACTAACATGATTTCAGATTTGTTCATTTTTGATAAATAAGCCTTAATCATTAAAGGAGCTTCTGTTTGCCCTAAAAAAATGTTTCCGGCTACAGATAAACTTTCTGCCCCAGATATGTTTAGGGTTTTAGTTAGGACAATAGCTAAGCCTTTTACTATTTTTTGTATGATTCCTAAAAAGAATAAAACAGATGTTAGTGCAGAAAAGAAAACTATTGTTGGCAAAATAACAAAAGCAAAACTAACGATAGGTGATTCCATGTTGCCAGTATCAAATGAATTAAATAAGAAGCCAACACCAGCTTTGGTAAAATTCATCACATCAACAAATCGGGCCCCGATAAATTCAAAAGTTCCTTTAACCGCTGGTACATATAAAACACCAATGGCAATAACTATTTGCATTAATAAGCCAACGCCAACAACTTTCCAAGAAATGGATTTTCTATCTGAACTGAAAATATAAGCAATGGCTATAAGTGCTAGCATGCCAATAACCCCGCGAGATATAGATGTCATGCTAATCCCTTGGGTTGCAATTAATTCATTCATTATTCATTCCACTCTTTTGTATTAGACAATCATTATAATAGTCTGGTTGTTTTTGTCAATTCAATAAAAATCCAGTTAACAGATGGAGCCTGTATCAAATATTAATGTAGGTTGTAGGATTACGATTGATAGTAAACCACTTTGTCTATTAAATCAGGTCTACTGCGTTCTTTAGGTGGACATTTTGCCGTGCCAATATGAAAGAAGCCTGCGATCGACTCATGTGCAGCAAGGCCCAATACTTTTTGCGCGTCTTTATTAAATGAACACCAGTTTGTCACCCATTGACTAGAATACCCCAAAGCTGAGCTGGCTAAATTGATGTGTTGACAGACAGCCCCACAAGACAATAGTTGTTCAAAAACTGGCGTTTTGTGTTCTACAGGTGAGAAAACAACCACGATTACTGTGGGTGCATGCGTGTACCGGTTTTGTTCGGCTTGGATTTGTTCTGATGTTAATTCACACTCTTGCTGGCGAATTTTGCAAAAACTTTGGCCAAGTGCCTTGCGGTGATCTCCTTGTATAACAATAAATCTCCATGGCTCCAGTTTTCGGTGATCAGGAACCCGACAAGCAATATTTAGTAGTGTCTCTAATTCTGATTTATTTGGACCAGGAGTGGATAAATTTTTTGATAAAACCGATCGACGAGATTGCAATAGTTGTAAAGTATCGTTATTCATAAGTATTTATTAAAATGAGTGAATTTATGGATTGCATAGTTTGCAGAATACTAGCATAATATTTGTCGATTAAAAATGAAAAGGGTAATATATGACAATAACTGTAGGATTTATTAGTGAAATTTCAGAGTTAGAGCAAAGGGTTGCTCTTGTTCCAGAGACCACTAAGAAGATGATAAAGATGGGTTGGAATGTAATCATGCAAGCTGGTGCAGGAAATGATGCTGGTTTTGTAGATTCTGCTTATGAGGGATGTCAAATTGTAGAAGATGCTGATGCAGTACTTGCCGCAGCAGACGTCAATGTTTGTATATCTGCCCCGACTAGTGATTACATTAATAAAATGAAAAATGATGCCATATTGGTTGGCATGGTTGCCCCATTTGCAGACAAACAAAGATTTGATGAGGCAAATAAAAAGAACATCACTGTATTCTCAATGGAATTAGTGCCACGTACATCACGAGCACAATCAATGGATGCTTTGTCATCACAAGCCTCGGTTGCAGGATATAAAGCCGTATTAATGGCCAGTGTTGCAGCTCCACGATTTTTCCCGATGCTCACAACTGCAGCAGGAACAATTAGGCCATCACAAGTTTTTGTGATTGGGGCTGGTGTTGCAGGTTTACAAGCCATTGCTACAGCCAAACGTTTGGGTGCCATGGTAATGGGTTATGATGTTCGTCCTGAAACAGTTGAACAGATACAGTCTTTGGGTGCTAAATTTCTTGATTTGGGTGTTAATGCCGTTGGAGAAGGTGGCTATGCACGTGAATTGACGGATGATGAGAAGAAACAGCAGCAAGAAGCCATGACTGAGTATCTGAAAAAAGTAGACATATTAATAACCACTGCGGCAGTACCAGGACGTCCTGCGCCAAGGTTAATCACTGAAGAAATGACCAAAAACCTTAAACCAGGCACAGTTGTTGTGGATTTAGGTGCCGAAGGTGGTGGAAATGTTGCCATGACTGAAAAGGGCAAAACTGTTATACACGGAGGAGTGACTTATATTGGTCCAGAAAATTTAGCTGGTTCATTGGGTTTGCATGCCAGTGAAATGTATTCACGCAATGTGTGGAATTTGCTGTCTCTTATGAAAGACAAAGAAGGTGTGTTTGGCATCAATTGGGAAGATGATATATTGGAAGGAAGTAATGTAACAAAGGATGGCAAGACAGTTCATCCAATGGTAGTGGAGAAATAATATGATTGATGGTTTTGTAGCGTTATATGTATTTATGTTGGCGGCATTTGTTGGAAATGAGATTATTTCTAAAGTGCCAGTGGTTTTACACACCCCTTTAATGTCAGGATCAAATTTTATTCATGGCATTGTATTGGTTGGTGCCATGGTGGCATTAGGTCATGCTGATACTCAGTTGGAAAAAATATTTGGTTTTATTGCCGTGTTTTTAGGCGCAGGTAATGCAGCAGGGGGTTATGTTGTGACCGAACGCATGCTAGAAATGTTTAAAGCCAAGAAGAAAGGGGATGCTAAAAACAAAGGAGATAAAAAATGAGCCAATATTTTCCTATGTTAATTAATGTCAGTTATTTTATTGCAGCGATTCTATTTATTGTTGGTTTAAGAAGAATGTCAGCACCAGGTACAGCCAAGGGCGGTATTGTTTGGGCTGGTGTTGGTATGGTGATTGCGACAGTTGTTACCTTTTTAACACCTGATATGCACAATTACTGGTTAATCCTGGCAGCTTTGGTTTCAGCCACTGTTATTGCTTGGGTCAGCGGTAAAAAAGTAGCCATGACCGATATGCCACAAATGGTAGCCTTGTATAATGGTATGGGTGGTGGTTCAGCAGCCTTTATTGGTGCGATGGAATTGTATAAAGCAACAAATGGCCATGCCATGTCTGTTATTCCAACTTCATTGGCATTGATCGGTGTCTTTATTGGGGCCATATCTTTAACCGGTTCTTTGATTGCTTTTGGTAAATTACAAGGGCTTATTGATAAGCGTTATACATTCCCTGGTCAAAATATCTTCAATGGCATTTTTGCTTTGGCTGTTATTGGTTTTGGGGTGTATACATTTAACAACATGGAAGCCATGAATCTTTGGATATTCTTTGGTGGTTCATTGGTGTTAGGTTTGCTTATGACCTTGCCAATTGGCGGAGCTGATATGCCAGTTGTTATTTCACTTTATAATGCATTCACAGGTTTGGCTGTGTCATTTGAAGGTTATGTATTGGGCAATTGGGCGATGATTGTTGCAGGTATGCTAGTTGGTGCAGCAGGTACTTTGTTGACCCAATTAATGGCAAAAGCCATGAATCGATCCATAGGCAATGTCTTATTTGGTTCAATGGGTGGTGGCGACTCTGGTGGCGCTGATGGCGAGCAGGGCGAAATGAAAGAAATTGAAGGCACTGATGCTGCCATCATGATGGCATTTGCTGAACGTGTGGTTATTGTTCCTGGATACGGCTTGGCAGTGGCACAAGCCCAACACAAATTGTGGGAGATGACGCAACTGTTAACAGAAAATGGAGTTGATGTTAAGTTTGCCATTCATCCAGTTGCAGGACGTATGCCTGGTCATATGAATGTATTATTAGCTGAGGCTGGCGTGCCTTATGATGTGATTGAAGACATGGAAGACATCAACCCACAATTTAAAAATACAGATGTTTCTTTGGTCATTGGCGCCAATGATGTGGTTAATCCTGCAGCAAGAGATGATCCTGGTTCGTCTATTTATGGCATGCCAATATTGGAATCAGACTTATCTAAAAATGTCATCGTTATTAAACGTGGTCGCGGTACAGGATTTGCTGGCATTCAAAATGGCTTGTTCTTCAAAGACAATACTAAGATGCTATTCGGTGATGCACAAGATGCCATCAGTGAGTTGATTCAAGGTTTAAAAGAGCTTTAATATAGTTCTAAAATGTTAAGTTTAAAGGCAACCAATGGGTTGCCTTTTTTTTGGAGCTGAATATCCAGTTTATAAAATAAAATTCTGTAATGACAAAATAGTTCATTTTTGTTAAAATTAATGGTGGGTAGAATTCGGGAAATGATTATGAATCCACATGTCTTAATGGTTTGTTTGTTACTATTTACTAATGTTTGTGCTGCACAATTAATTTTTAGAAATGATTTTGGGCCGCCTGATATAGATCCTTTGTTTCCTGAGATTGGAGGTGTGATACAACTTCCCGATGAACCTGCAGCAAACCAATTACAATGGATATTAGATCAATTAGCAGCAAATGATACCAGTATTCAAGACATTAATGACCATTTTTCTGATAATTGGTTGGCTGGTATTGATGCCAATGCCACGAGAAATTTTATTCAAGCAGTTAGAAATGATTATCCCAATGCAAAAATAATAGACCTAACAGGCCTGACTTCAATGGAAGCAAATGTCTTAATCCAAGGACAAGACAATCAAGCAAATACGGCCATTTTGTCATTATCAACTTATTACTCAGGCACTGCAAAAATAAATTCATTTGGGGTAAATTTTCACAATGGTAACTTGCAGTATCCAGAGGATATGAATTTAACCCTGTCACAAGCCATTGATAAATTTGCTACTCTCTCAATAGATTCTGGCTTGTTAATTGCTTATATAAACGATAACGATGAATGTGAAATTATTGACGAAAATAATGCGTCACTATTAAAAGCAACAGGATCTTTATTTAAACCTTGGATATTAGGTGGTTTTGCTAAAAAGCTTGATGACATGTCTATGAGTTTGAATCAAAATATAGAGTATGTGGTTTCAGAACGGGTTTTCAATACATCACCTGTTCACTTAGAGCCATTTGGTACAATGTTCAAAGCCATTGATGTAGCCACACTCATGTTAGGAAACAGCGACAATACAGCCACTGATTTGTTACATGAGGAAGTTGGTAGAGCAACAATTGACCAATACATTTCAGAGTCAGGTGTAAGTGATCCTGATGTATTAAGCCCATTACTTTCTGTTAATGAACAATTTCATGTCTTTTTTTCATTCCCATTGTTAACGGCTGAAACATTTGTTAATGACTCGGAAGCCAATCAATTGGATTTTATTAATGACCAAATCGTTCCTTTGGGGCCAGTCAGTAGTTTTCCACACAATAATGTGAGTTTATTGACCCAAGGCAGTTGGAGAGCCAGTCCTATGGATGTATGTGCCAATATGGCAAAATTAAGGACATACCCTAAAAATTCAGATGCCAGTATCGCCATAAATCGCGCATACGGTGCCCAAGCAGCTCAGTTCAGAGTCAGGCCAGAATGGGACAGAGTTTGGTACAAAGGTGGAAGTTTAATAGGTGGAGGTTCTGGATATCATGTGCTCACGCATGCCTGGTTATTAGAAAACAATGGTCAGTGGCCAATAGTACTGGTGGCAATGGCCAATAATGACAATGGAGGTATAGATGCAGATTTGGGTATTTTTAAAATCCAATCAGTCTTGTCACGAATATTAGAGCTTCTGGCTGAAGGAATATAAACTCAAGGGACTCAGAGAATGAGATTTTCCTATATTAGAGGCATTAACGGTGGGTATGATGTTTCTCTGATTTT
This sequence comes from uncultured Alcanivoracaceae bacterium, assembly GCA_913061105.1. Taxonomy (GTDB): domain Bacteria; phylum Pseudomonadota; class Gammaproteobacteria; order Xanthomonadales; family Marinicellaceae; genus NORP309. The sequence goes on from CAJXVJ010000137.1 coordinate 8,973, forward strand.
TATATAATTCTGTGTGATAGGTGTTGTCAATCTAATTTAATAATTGGCAGGGCCACATCTTACAAGTATAGTATTTGCTGGTGATAATCTGCGAGAAGATGTTTTTGGTCTTCGCTGTGTTTGCAGTGCCGCCGTGCGATAATTGCTATTTATCCTTATTTTCTCACATGTATCCTAAACACATGTTGAAACTCAAGTCGTAAGTATTCTAATTTAGCACCATTGGACCTGTCTCTTATACACATCTGACGCTGCCGACGATCTACTCTGTGTAGA
>CAJXVJ010000138.1 GCA_913061105.1 uncultured Alcanivoracaceae bacterium
GATTTCTGCCTGTCTCGTGGGCTCGGAGATGTGTATAAGAGACAGAATTAAAACAAGCCAGTTTTGTCGTCCCTATCAGTGTTTCATGAATAAAAGTATCTGAGTCAGATAATGTGTCTAAAACATCTAAATTGGTGGCTAAACTATTAAAGCCAACAGTCGCTTTTGGGCTTTCTGGAGCAATGGTAAAGTACAAACTGTTGCCGTTTGCTGAATCTCCCATAGAATTTTTGCTGATCAATTCAGTCGTATTATTTTCTCGATCGCGTAGATAAATCATATTTAGCCCGTTAGGGTTTGATCCTGCAACAATATCAGTAGCTGATGTCTTAAACACAACAAACCTACCATCATCAGTAATTGCCCTGGCACTTGATCCAAAAGGCAGAAATGATTCAGCATTGCCTCCATTACCTATGTCATTCACACTGATCAACTCTAATTGCCCTGTGGTTAAATCACGTAAGAAAATTTGACTGCCAATACCGCTATTTGGCAATAAGTTAGAGGATTCAAACACGACAAACTTGCCATTACCAGATATATATGGGTTTACACTATTGGCATTTGTTATTTGGCCATTATTATCTGTGCTCAGTATCTCGAGGCTTTGAACATATGAAGTGTGTAAAACAAAGGTTAAAAAGAGAACGAGTAGCAATGGCTTCAGTTGTTTTTGTTTGTTTCTATTTAAGTAAATCATATTTTTCTAGGCCGTATAAATTATCATTACTTATACATGCGAAAAACATAACTAAATAGCGCCATTTATTATCTAAATGACGCAATCAATGTAAATTTAGTGGCTCAATGATCATTAGATAAACATCATAAATTACTAATGACCAATGCACTCAAACTCAGATTGAAAAATTGAGTCAGTAATATTATTAGCTATAAGCCTCCAAATACCATCATAAAATTCATTAAATATACTGTAATGTAAACCATTTGTAATGTCTGCTAATTGCGTATAAACCGTTCTAAAATCAATGTGGTTTTGACAGCCATCCACTTGAGTTCTTGCAATGGCATGAAATTGAAAACCACTGAAATCATTATCCAATGAAATTAATGCAGAAATAAATTCATTAGCAGTCATGTCGGCATTGCCGTCAGAAATAACCATAACAGCGCGTTTTGAGTTTGCTCGCAATGTCTGATCCCATTGATCATATGTCGAAATAATTGTAGAAAGGGCATTGTCACCGCTAATATTTTGTACTACGTGTTGATAATTGGGTAAATTTTCATCACTTGGACAGGCGCCTGAGCCAAGTGGTCCTTCTATACAAATTCCTTCGTTATCGTTTGAATCATCTGAGATCAGAATGACACGCGTATTAAACTCAGCTGGATGTAATTCTTGATAGAAGTAAAAATTCAAATAAAACTCAAGCGTAGAGACATGAAATGCCATTGAATCCGAATTATCAAAAACAATAATGACATCTAAATTGGATGTTGCGCCTCTTGATTCACTGTGGTTCTGTGATACTTGTTTTCCTGTTTCAATCTCATTGGCTAAAAGATTGTCGGCCCTTAATATTTCTGGTTTTAAAAGAATTCCAGTTAAAAACAATACTAAATATACTTTTTTCATGACTATTCTACTGATGTTGATTAATCTAAATTACGTATCTACTGAAAAATTCATGACATTAAATCAAATATTAATTTGGATACTTAAGTGATGCCAAACATAATTTGACAGATATTAACCACAATGATTGAGTTATCTAATAATACGGATATTCTTTATATTGTTGTTAATTGGTTTCGTGATAAACTTATGAAACAGACAAATATGAAAGGTTAGTATGAAATTAATCGTCGGATTTTTTAATCGGTTTTTACTGGTTACTTTGTTAATCCATTTAGGGGCTGTTGTATATGCCTACGGGGATAAACCATTGCTTGTCTTTGAGGACCACGATTTCGTGAACCCTTTTACTGGGGGCGTAGCATGGGAAACGGATTTGAATGTAGATGTGCTATCAATGGAATGGGATTTTATCGGGATCAGCGAAGTATTGCCACTTTGCAGTGGTGGTTTTGATTGGACCACGGTTGATAGTTTTCTCAACCGAGTAGCATCTCGTGGACACCAAGCTATTCTTCGTCCCATTGTTTTTGGGCCAGGTTATGGCATTGAAAACTACGCGCCTTCAGATCTCAGTACCAATACTTTCTCTTATGAGGGTTCATCGTTTGACAACCCTGCCTGGGACGAGCAATCGGTACAGGATTGTCTGTTGAAGTTTATTGATGCTTTTGCGGTTCGTTACAAGAGTGACAAACGTGTTGCTTACATCCAGATGGGACTGGCAGGACTGTGGGGTGAACACCACCTCGATGGTGGTCCCTATACTGCCTCTAGTTTTCCATCCAAAGATTTCCAAAAAACCATTATCAGCCACTATTTGGATGGTTTTGGTGACACTTCATCAGATTTGCTTGCTTCTTTGTCGCTTGATTCGGCGCAATCTCATGGTTTTTTTAGCTCAAATGATACATCGTTCGATGCTGAAAGACTGGGGTTTTTCGATGATAGTTTACTGGTGGCTAACCACAATGACCCTAATAATTGGCGTCAAGAAATTGCCCCAGCCACACAACTTGCTCTGCACAAACAACATGGGTGGGGTGGTGAGGCTTTCTGGATGGGATGCAACAGCAATGGTTCATGGGCTATTCCACCAAACGACTGTGGTAATGCCGAGCCTCTTGATGTGCAGGCCAATCGCCTCGGTTTGAACTATATGTTGGGTTCTCCAGCTTATGAAGAGGGAGTTATTCCAGCAGCAACTCTTTTGACAGCTTCGCAGATGATGGGATATAAATTTACAGCAACTGATGTGGTGAGAATTGACCCTAACAATCTCGAGGTAACTGTAGAGAATACAGGTAACGCTTTTTGTCCTTACAAAGTTGAGGTTTGCACCACCCAAGGTTGTGGAGGGGATCTTTCTGCACTCGCTCCTGGTTCCAGTGTCATGATCACAGTCCCAGCTATGGCATCGGCAACTCAAACTCTTTTTTTTATTTCTCCTAGGTTAGATCCGATGAGTTCACAAAAGATTCGATGGAGTAATGCAGGAGCGGATGATGCTATGGCTTCGCTAACAATTACTGTCACCGATACAGATCATATATTCAGTAATGGTTTTGAGGCTGCTTTCTAAAATGATCAAGGTGATGGTCATTGTTAGACCTTCTTGATGATGGATTTGGGATTTAAGAAAAGAACAAAGAGCCGCTTTTAGACTCTTTGTCCTTCTTCAGGGGCAACTTTTTATCTGCGTGTTAATTTAAATATTTTCTTTAATATAGCAGCCACCATGACTGGTAAGTCTTCTACATCATAGACTTCTTCATTGACTGTAATCTCTCCAGTCATTGTTAGTTCTTCGTCAAATAATACAGTCAGATCTTCGAATGAAATATCTAAAGTATTTTCTGCTCCAACAAAACTCAAACTGCCATCAGAAATTGTTTGTAAATATCCAACTGAGCGAGAAACCTCTTTAGAAATGGTGCCTGTTAATCCTGCTGCTTCTTCATTGTCACCTAAATGAAAATTCGAAAACTCTGTTAGACTGGTTCCTAAAAAGGCGCTTTCATCAAATCTGCCACTTTTTGTTGTGGTATATGATCCAGAATAATCATCAACTACTGTAGTCATACGCGTGACATCAAATCCAGCATTGGCTTGTGTAGAAATTAATAGAGTGGCTAATAGTATCGTGGTTAGTTTCTTTATCATTTTTAATTCTCCTAAATGGGATTTAAATCCCCGTTTATTACCAAAATGGTTACTGTCAAAACGCAAGGTGGGCATTTTGGTTGACAAAGATTGAAAAATTAAATTTTAAAAATAAATTTTTCATATCTTGTCAACCGAAATTCATTGGATACGTTATAGTGGTATTATGAAAGCCGATGAAAGTTTACAGATTTTCTATAAACATAAAAAATATATGATAAATAAGACAATATGCACATTAGTCCAGAACTGAATCAAAAGCTTGATAGGTTTCTTGCTGACTGTCAGAAACAGGCATATAGCATTGCTTTTTTTAGTATTAAAAATGCATCTGATAGCCTGGATGTGATTCAAAATACCATGATTGCTTTTGTCAAATATTATCAAGTTAAACCTGAAGATCAATGGCGGCCGTTGTTTTATAAAGTGTTACAAAATAAAATTAATGATCATTTTAGATCAACAAAAAAATGGTATAGTTTGTTTACAAGCCCCAAAGAGGATGACTTAGAAGAATCTCCACTTAATAGTCAAGAAAGTCTAATGAGTTCGCCCACAAAGTATTTTGAAAGTGGGGAAATAAATAAAAATGTAAGCTCAGCCATTGCTGAATTACCAGAAAGACAACGACAAGCTGTGATTTACAGATTGTGGCAAGGTTTTAGTGTTAAAGAAACAGCACACATTATGAATGTCAGTCAAGGCAGTATAAAAACACATTTGTCGAGGGCCTTAGTTAATTTAAAAGGCCAACTAGGAGCAATTTATGAATAAAAAAGATCCAATTAAAGTGTCATTAGATAAATACAGTTCAGATTTAGACCAAGAAACTGTTGCTCAATTAGATGGCATAAGAAAAAAGGTGTTATCAAACAACCTTAAACCTCGATGGTACCATAATCTATCATGGCCCATGTTAGGTCCAGTAGTTGCTGCAATGGTTTTGGTTGTGGTGTTTGTCACAACAAATCAAGACCAGGCATTAGATACTAAATCAGACAATTTTTTAAGCGATTTAGATTTATTAAGCCATGAAGTTGATACTGATTTACTAGAGGATATGGAGTTTATTGCGTGGTTAGACAACGAAAATTTATTAGAAGGTGATTTACTTTGAAACCTTATGTGATGTTATTGTTTTGTTTTATCAATTCAGCTCTGGCTGGAGATGAAATTGATCAACAAGCTCAACCATCCATTGATAAAGACATTGATAATGAAAAAAAACAAATACAATTCGATACACAAAAATTACCAGATAAAGAATTACTGTTGTTTTTATCAGAATTTTCAGACGCACAAGACGATTGGGTTGATCCAGAAGTATTTAACCAATCTTTTACAGAAACATTACATTCAAACACTGAATTAGAGGAAATAAAAAATGAAGATCTTCCTAATAATCTTTAATTTATTAATGGCGTATCAAGTTAATGCACTTGATTGGGATACATTAAATGAATCACAACAACAAACCCTCAAACCCTTTGAAAATAGTTGGGCAGATTTACCACTTAGCCAACAAAAAAAATTAGCTAAGGGAGCCAAACGCTGGAATAACATGGGTACTGAACAGAGACAAACTGTCTTGACCAGAATGAGTGATTGGAGAAAACTCAGTCAAAAACAAAAAAGCCAAATAAGGAAAAGATACAATAGATATAAAAATTTAACGCCAAAACAACAGCAAAAATTAAAACAGTTGCACAAACGCTTCAAAAATTTGCCACAAAAAAGAAAAAACGAACTGAGAAGAAAATACAATCAAATGACACCTGCGCAAAAAAGGCGTTCACTACAAAAACGGAATAAAAGAAAGAATAGGTAATAAATAGCAGGGTTATTAACCCCGCGACATAATACCGTAATTCAGGGCATCAAGAAATTCACATATCAAGGCTTAGCTTGCGATTAATGGTCACTCCATTGATAAAAGCTATAACGCAGAGATGTGGATTTCTTGAAGTCCCTAACTGATTGATTTAACCTATTGAATTTAATAGAATTCTATTTCTAATCATCATCTACATATATTTTAATTTCAATAATTATTAATATTTTGTCACCATTTTTAATCAAACATCGTACTTACATGAGTATATAAAAAAAAGGTGAAAAAGTGTTTAATCGATTTATTATTTTATTGTTGGTGTCTTTCAATAGTTATGGCAATCTTGCACAGGTACCTTCACAAGAAGGTATGGTGCAACAAGGATTAGGGCCAGCATTAGTAGGGCCTGTTTCAGATCCTAATTGCCAATTTTCGCTCATTCAAGATGCTATTATGTCTGGGTATGTTGAGATTAGGGTCGCTAATAACACGACTTTCGATGAAAGAATCACCATCCAAAATAAATCATTGGATATAAAAGGGGGGTATGTAAATTGTTTTGGAGCGGATCTTGATACCAGAAGTAGTCATGCAACCACCAGTTTAACGAATAGTAATGGAACAGTTATTACCATAGACAACGATGCGGGTTTTTATCATGTTAACCTATCACAATTGTATATCAATAATGGATTTCAGAACATGTTTTCAAATGCTGCAGGAGTTTCAATTACTGGTTCAGATACATCAGTATTGATAGAACGATCCAGAATCAGTGAACATCAGGGAACTGGAATTGCTACAGCTGATACCAGATTGGTGGAATTAACAGATATTAATGTGTCATCAAATCTTGTCAGTTCTGGAAGTGGAGGAGGGATATATTGTAATGATTCAACCGTCGTCGTTAGTGGTGGTTCTGTAATTTCTAACAATGAAGCCATCGCTAATACGCGAGGAGTTGGAGTTTCTTCAGGAGTTGGAGGGGCTTTATATGCAACCAATGGATGTCATTTTAATTATTACTCAGGACCTGATAATTTCTTCACAAGCACAAGTGGATTTGTGAGTAATACAGCAGTAAAGGGAGGCGCAATTTACGCTGACCAAACTTCTCAAATCAACATTATCAGTACAGAAGTCACTATTGGAAATCAAGTTTTTGGAAATTCTGAATTCCCAGTTACTTTTCTGCTAAATATCAGTGAACAAGATGGTGGAGCCATATACATAGATGGAACGTTTACCGCATTAACAACTTATGGTGTTAGCTTTAATCAAAATTCAGTTGGCGGTAATGGTGGTGCAATTTATGTTAATAATAATGCAACAGCAGTATTGACAAGACTGCCCAGTGGTTGTTGGAGTAACAGTCGTTGTAATTACTTTTTTAGAAATGCTTCGGGAATATCTTCCAATTCTGGTGGAGCCATTGTTGCTAGCAATGGCGTCTTAGGCATTGCCAATGCATGGTTTGAGGAAAACAAATCAGACCAGGGTGTTGCGATAGCATTATTAGGGTCTCAGGCAACCATTGAGGGCAGTGTTTTTTATAAAAATAGAGTAACAACCAACTATGATGCCAATGAAACCATTGGTGCTTTCTTTAACAGTGATTTAACCATAGCTTATAGTACGTTTGTAGACAACAATCCAGCCGAAAGTACCTTACAAATTGGCAGTGGTTCAAACCTAACATTAGTAGGCAGTATATTGTACGATCTATTTGATACAGCACTGACAACAGTGTCACCTGGTCAAATTACTAATTATTGTGTGTATACAAACAATGCTACAGGAATGACAGGCACTCAAATTATTGAGAGCGATGACGATCCATTTCTTGATTTAGCAAACTTAGATTTTCATTTGGCAGATAATAACTTAGTGGATATATGTGACACTTCTGTTTATACACCTTCTGTGCGCGATTTTGATCATGAGCCTCGAGGTTACGATGCTCCTGTGCCCGAAGTCGATGGTTTTTATGATATAGGTGTTGATGAAGATTATAGCAGTGATGTGATTTTTAAAAATGGATTTTAAGCCACTCTAATTGCGAGGTTGAAATTAAGTGATTGAATATTAGAACTGTTGATTTTTCAAATTAGTGGTCAGTTTTCTTTTTTTAATGAGTCAAATGATTAATAATTAAGAAAACAAAAGATACCAATAGTTTATGAACATATTTAATAAGATTAAAGATAAAGCAAAACGCCACAAAGAGCGCCATCAAGCATCGGACCATCAGTTTGTCATAGCTGACAGTATAGCTTTCACTAATCTTGTGGATTGGTATAAAATTGCTCAACATAGCTCCGTATTTTTAAGTGTCAAATACCTTGCTGCTATTGAAGCATGTTCTCCTGAGAACACTACTCAAAAATATGCGATAGCCTATAAAGATAACCTTCCTGTGGTCATTGTAGCTTGTCAAATTGCCGAAATAACTGGTGTTAACTTGGTTCATGAAAGTGGCAATATCACTGACAAAATAACCAAGAAATATAAGGAACGGGTTTTGGTTTGTGGGAATTTGGTCTCTAGTGGTTTGCATGGAGTGGGCATGGATCCTGATTTTGATCCAGAGATGGCTTGGAGAATTGTAGCTGAAGTTCTATATAAAATAAGAAGAATGGAAAGGCTATCTGGGAAAATTGATTTTGTGATGGTTAAAGATATAAAGAAAAATTTATTAAAACCATCCGAAGTATTGGAGAGATTTAGTTACCGGAAGATTCAGACTGATCCTGATATGGTTTTAGATTTTGGAAAGCCATTGAATTCATTTGATGATTATTTGTCTGGCCTTACAAGTAAGTACCGTGGTCGAATTAAAAAGATCATCAAAACCATTGATCAAGCTGGTTTAGTTTGTGAAAAATTAACATTGGATGAAAGCCTTGATCAAAAGTTACACCAATTGTATGTCAATGTTGAGTCAAAAGCAGCCACGCGATTAGCCACATTACCTGTTGGTTATTTTCTGGCATTACAAAATGCATTGCCAGATTCTTTTTGTTGTTATGGAATCAAGAAAGAAGATGAGTTAATAGGATTTGTATCTATTATTAAAGACCATCAAGATGCGGTGGCTTATTATGTTGGCATAAATTATGATGTTAATAAAAAACTGCCGATTTATTTTAGGTTATTGCAATTGGTGATTGAATCAGCCATTGAGCTTAAATGCAGTAAAGTTTTATTTGGTAGAACAGCGCTAGAACCCAAAGCCAGTTTGGGTGCAAAACCTATAGAAGAATTCGTTTGGGCAAGACACAGAGTGCCTGTGGTTAATTTTATGGTTCGTAAGTTATTTAGAAATATTCCATTTGATATCGCACCAGAAAGGTCGGTGACAAAAAAACAATAAGCAAGCTAATTACAAAAACCAATTCAGTAAAATAGTAGAGACACCAAGCCCTGGTGTCTATTCCCCACATAATAACAAGAAACAGCTAGAAAGGTGAGTTGATTTTGTGGCTTGTTAATTGTTACATTTTGATGACAGTTTTTTATATTAGAGAATTTTATTCAGTTTTTTTAAATGATGTTGAGCAGTATTCTCTAATTCCTGTCTCTTATACACATCTGACGCTGCCGACGATCTACTCTGTGTAG
>CAJXVJ010000139.1 GCA_913061105.1 uncultured Alcanivoracaceae bacterium
AGATTTCTGCCTGTCTCGTGGGCTCGGAGATGTGTATAAGAGACAGGTATCATATCTATTGCCAGATGCATCAACCATTTGTCCATTTACCATGGTTAAATGGGCATCTAAAATGCCTAAATTTTGTAATCGCAGCATTTGTTTTTTTGTAATCGATTCATCTAATACATTATTTTGTAATAATATTTCTATAATATTTTCTTGAATTGTTTCAGTAACAGTTCCTTGATTGATTAATGCTTGTATTTGCGCATCAGGATAAACTTTACGTTTAAGAATATTGGCATCAAATAAATGAGCAAAACCCTCTACAAACATTTCGCTGGCGGCATACAGTCCTTTTTTGAATGTTTTAGTTGAGCCCACTTTTTCAAGACTTGATTTAAATTTGGATCTGATATTTAAACCATCTAATAATTTAATATATTCATCATTTTTTTCGTGTCGTAGTTGAGTGGCATAAATTAAGGCATCGCCTAAAGAACCTATTCCAACCTGCATTGTGCCACCATCTTTTATTAAACAACTGGCCATTAATCCAATGTGGTAATCGACACAATTTATCGCAGCCCGTGGTGGAGCAAAAGGCTTATAGTACAAAGAGGCATCATCTAAAATAATATCGAAAAATTCAGCGCTGACTTCTGCATCACCTCCCATAAATGGCATATTTGGATTAACCATGGCAATGATATGAGGCTTTTTAATGTTTCTTGTTTCACTGATTGTCACAATATCTAATGTCAGGTCTGTATTGCTGCTGAGACTATAGACTAAACCATTTGCTGTCGACTTAACGGCTACCATTTGAATTAGAACATTGATGCCTTTATCAACCATGTCTCTGGCCGCATGAGTATAATTACTACTGGTATAATTTTTTTGTGCCGTATTAGATGACAGCATTTTTCCAGATTGCATGTAAAATTCTGTGAGTTTCATGTTCGATGGAACTTTGTCGTCAATCACATCCTGGATGTAGGTCAAATCTGGGTAGTTTTCACCAAAAATTCTATTGGTAAATGGTTGTAAAAATTGTTTTTCTAGAAACGATTTACCTTTGGGGACTTGTAACGATAGTGCTGTAAATACTTCAAGGTTTAAATCACTGTTTTGTTTTGCATACTCCCATAAGGCATTGAGCAATGGATTGGGTTTACCTATACCCAAAGGAGCACCAACAATGAGTTCCTTACCACAGGCACCAACAATATCATTTATAGATTGCGAAAGGATTTGGACGTGAGTTACCATGGTTTTCCCAATTGATTAATTTATATGGTTATTTTAGCACCAATTTCCGATTAACATTTGATGTGAATCAATATCAGGTAATTATTTCTGTAGTTCAAAAAACAAAGCGTTATTGTTGCCAGGCTTATTTGAAAATTCATTCTTATTATTATCAAGTAATAAATAAATCTTATCGCCTTTAACAACTAAACCTTCTGCTTGACCAAAGCTTTTATCTTTATACTGGTATTTAGGCATATTCATTACATCGTCATAACTATAACCTTTGACCTCCTGCAGAATTCCATTGATTTCTTTTAACTCAGAAACCATATGTGCATTGCGGTCTAATACAAATATACCTCCATCACAACTTAAACCTGAAAAATCTGGGTTGCGTCCTTTTTTGTATTCATAAAAAGGTTCATCTTTTTGGTAGGCTTTTATCTCATTTGTTTGGCTGTTGTAGTTGATGAATCCCCTGGGCTGTCTCTCAACTGCCAATAAAAATTCATGCTTATTTAATAAGCAAATGCCTTCGAAATAGGCATTTTTTGTTTGAAACAGGCCCACATCTTTGCCTGCATCTTGTAATTGATTTGATGAAGGTATCCAATTTTGCTGTTTGCCATCTTTTGAAATTTTCAATATTTGAAAATGCTTTTCACTAACAATATAAAAAAAATCATCATCATGTGTAATGCCTTCAAAATCAAAACTATCGCTTGATGCATTCGATATTTCGATAATGGGTTTCAAAATGACCCTATCTTTTGTAAAGGTCAGCTGATAAATACTGTTATGCTTATCAGAAACAGTATAGAATTTTCCATCCCATTCAGTTAATCCCGATGGTTCAATACTGTTATATGTTTCAATTTCATAAGCATTTAATAACTTTAATTTGCTATTATTTTTGTGGTTACTACAAGAAAACAAGAAAAATATTGTTAACATATAAACACAATTGCTTGTGTACAAGTTTTGCATCATTTATTCAAATCCAGATGCAAAAATAATATCATTGAATATGCAAGCATTTGGATCTAGTATTTTTATATCATCTATGAGCCAATCACCACCACCAACTCCACCATCTGTGCCCATCCTCCATCTAATTATTACATTCTCTCCATCATAGGCTGAAAGGTCAACTTCAACTTTTTCAAAGGTACTTTGATTACCATTCCATGCCAATACTGCACCCAATGGTTGTGAAGCATTTCCAATCAAAGTAGTATCGTAGTTACCTAATGTGATGTGTGCACCCAAATCGGCCCAACTACTGCCATTGTTTATTGATATTTCCAAAATCCCACCATCATAGCCATCTTCAAAATCATATTTATGCATAAATTCTAGAGTACTGGTATCAGATACCAGTATTTCTGGTGATATTAAGTATTTATCTGATGTTGAACTCACGCTAGTAGATTTAAATGCATGGGATCCATTAACGCCATTATTTGTATCAACACTCCAATCATCATTGCCTGCATCACTGCCATGTGTCCAACCTGCAGATTCAGCAAATGACATTGAAGCATACATTTCTACATCGTCATCTAATAAGGCACAAACTGGTTGTAACTGGATATTTTGTACTGTATTTTGTAAGGCCGTTACTGAAATATTATCAATGGTTTTTCTTGCATAACCTTGTTTGTAAGCTGATATAGAATAAGTTCCTTGAATAATTGTAAAATCAAATTCGCCTTGTGCATTGGTAATTGCTTGATTAGTATCAAAATCAACTGTTACAGAGCTTATAGATTGTTGAGTCAAAGCATCTGTCACTTTACCATTTAAAGTGCCAAGTAGATTTGGGTCAACTATATTAACAAATACGGCATAAGGAACACCTGGCACCGCATTTGAATCTGTACTCTGAAGATATACTATATGTTGGCCTGCTGCAAATCCTGTGGTATCAATTGAGCCTGTAAAATTTTCACTATCAGAATTATAATTTCCATCTGAGGCACTCATGGCAATCGCAGTAGAAGATATTTCCCATGGCAACTCATCTATATACATCTCAACAGAAGAAATAGACTGTGTACTTTCAGTTCCATTAACATTACTAAAGTGGGTATCGGTTGCAAGTCCAGTTACTGTAATTATCGTACCTGCAGCAATACCATTACTTGATAAGTTTATATTTTCAATATCAGGTCCAGAGGCTGTAATATAAGGTGTTTTTGCTACTTTCGCAGCATAAATCAAGGCTTTTAAGTTATCGGGCAATATGGTGTTTTCAAACACACCACAACTTTGACTAAAGGTAGTGCCCAGTTCAAATGTATATGAAGCCACACCCAGTTGCCCATATGCATTGTCCTCGGATGCACCATCTGCGCCATAGAGTTCATTGGCTGCCTGTGGAAAATAATTATTATACCAAGAAAGTTTTCTTCCTAATGTTTGTAATTGTGTGTGATTAGGCGCCAATGGAATCGTGCCCGGGTCATCATATCCATAGGGCCATAATACCAATTCACTATAACTATGAATGTCTATAAAAACACCCGTTGTTGTTGAGGCTGCGGCATCATTTAAATTTTCACCCCTTGCATCTACAAATAATGTTTTTATATAAGTATCGATGGCTGTATTTTCATTCTCTGACTGTGGACTTGGCCCTCTAAATGTTTGATCACAAGAACTCTCACTAGAACCAGACCCTTGATTCCACATCCAAAAAAAGTTACGGTTCATATCAATGCCTTTGGTTAATTGATTTGAACAATAGTCATTGTTTTCATTTTTCCTTTTATTACCACCGGTTTCAGCAATTTTTCTGCCATCTGGATTGCCTTGTAATAGTAAATGTATTTCTCGGTGATCAACTAACCATGTAACATCTGCGTCTGTACCATAATTATTTAATAAATATTCGGCAAACCTAGTATTCAATTCGGCAGGTGTTAATTCTCGTGCATGGATAGAACTCATCGCAAACAAAATGGGTTTTGGCCCAGCAATGGCTGAATTTGTGATTTTCAATACACGCATATCATAACCAGAACTACCATTTGAATCTTCCTTAATCCATGTATCCCCAATATCAACAATAGACGCTAGTGTCGGATTATTTGCTGCCAAATTATCCATGGTAGCAAAAGTTTCTTCCACAGTTCGATAACAAGCAAAGCCTGGAATACCAGAACCTAAAAAAGCTTGATCTGGTTGAGACTGTAAAATCGCGTTTTGGATTGTTTTTGAAGATTGAGTTTCCTTTTTATTTATTTCTACATCAAATCCATAACTGAGAAGAGTCTGATATTGTGCAATATTTTCAATATCCACCACAAAATATTTTTCTTTTCTATTAACATCCCATATCGCATCGATTTGAGCATAGCTTCTTAATTGTGCTAAGTCTTCATAATAAGCATTCACAACCCAAGGTCCATGACCTTCACTAGGCAATTGTTTATTAGGAACAGAAAACACAATGCTTGTAAAAGAGAAAAGTACAAGAGTAATGAGAATCGATTTTATAGTAGTCATAAACGGTATTTCACAAAAATAAAATTAATGAGAACAAGATTCTAAACCAAAAGAAGTCAATTTTGAATCAAATAGGATAATATTTATCTAATACATTAGCGGAAAACAACAAAAACATTACTAAAACAATTGAAAGTGTTAACACCAATTTGCTTTTAATCGTTGGTAAAAACGTAATTTTCTCTGTATTTTGTGAATGTAGGTAATAATAAAGGTACCCAGAATAAAATGCCATAATAGGCATCAATGGAATTCTAAACCGTGGAATCGCATGCAACAATAAGAACAATCCTAGTATATACAGAAGAAAAAGTGCTAACTGCTGCGCTACTAAAGATTTTTTAATAGAAACTAATAGTCCTAACAGCATAGCCAATACAATTAAAAAATAGAATACATTATTATAGAGTAACAATACAATAGCTGCAGGAGAGTCATGTCTGTGTTGGTATTTGTTAACGTAAACATTGGTATCACCTTGAAACTGTTGTGAGAAAAAAGTCTGATAGTCAAACAGTCTAAAATATTGCTTAGATATCTGATTAATAAAGGTTGAGATATAACCCTGTTGTTGAATTTCATTCAATGCTTTTTGCTTTACGATTTGGTTTCGCTTTTTAAATGTATCTGCAGATTTATTGTATTCAATGAAATGATCGCCTGCCATTTTATGACTAAAATGTTGCCGTTTATCATCTTTCAAACCCAGATTCAGATTAAACATTGAGCTGTTTGCTACCATCCAACTGCCTGACATTTTGTGCGATTTTATTGATGCTGGGGTTAAAGTTACAATTGCAATAAGTAAACTCAAAACCATTTTAGGAAAGTCTTTCTTCCAGTTTCCATTTTTCATTAGTACTGTATAGAATAAAAATGGCACAAATAGAATTAACAAACTTTTGAATAAAATAGCAAGACCCAATAAAAACCCTGATAGAACCATCCATTTATAAGATTCATTTTTATAATTATTGATCCATATAATTGCAGTAAATAATGCTACATGAACGACTTCAGGCCATAAATACTGTGAATACGCTAACCAGGATGGATAAAGTATCATAACAGCCAATGCAATTTGAGAAGCATTTCTGCTTTTTGTTTCTTTGTATACGATATCTCTAACAATAAAGCCTGAAAAAAGTAACAGCCCATACTGAAATATTTGTAAAGGTAATATTGGATCAGTAAACAACCTTGAAAATAATGCAATGAGAATCGATTGCATTGGGGGCCAAAAGGGGTGACTGTGCCAATCACCACCTGCTGCAATTGACAAGCCTATATCTAAGTAACGTTTTTCATCACCTAATAAGAATTTCGACCCAGGGAAATAATACAAATAAAGGAGTATTATCTCTAGAGTGACAGAAAGAAATAACAAATACTTGAGATTAAGGAATTTTTTCACAAGTTTAATACTTCTGCTACATTTTTAAATTCTGGTTATTTTTCGGCGATTTTTCTTTTTGAAGGGAATTTTGGGGTAAAGGCTTCTCTAACTCCACTAGTAGAAATACTTTCTATATAATAGTAATATACTTTGCATGGATCAATTGAATCATCCCTAAAAGCGTATTTAGTTTCATCTACTGTGGTGCCCGCACCTTGTAGTGTGTCTTCATTAATAATTTCATAATCACCCTCTTCACTATCAGCCCGATAAATGTCATAGCCAAAATTATTTTGTTCACTGGCCGTTGTCCAATTAATATCATTGTACAATCTGCTTTCTACGGCAACATCCGTTTGTAGTCCACATTGATCATTCATTTTAACTTCTGCTTTAACATTCAATGTGATAAACATAATAATAAGTATGTATTTCATTTATATCCTCTAATTTGGTAATTTATATTGTGAAACAAGGTTTGTAATTTTTGTTCTTGTAAACGTTGAAAAAATCTATTTTTTGACACTTTAAATTCAATTTGATTCCATTCTTTTGTATCAAAGTCAATTACAGTGGACCTATATGATGTTTCAATTGGAATGCCATTATAACCCATTCCATAAAAATTATAGAGAATATTACTGTCAGCATCAAATATTATTGGGTTTGTGGTATTAAAAATCAAAGCAAATATAGAGAAACAACCTAAAGAAAATGGTTTTTCATTTCCTACAAAATTCAATTAACTGATGTTTATCATACGGCCAAAATAATTCAGCTTTGCTTTTATTAACCAATACCGGTACCAATATGTGGTATTTCTTTCGCAACACCTCATCCGCATCTATGTCTATGAATTCATAAGGTATATTAAGGTCATTTAGCATCTCTTCCAGGTCTTCACATAAAGGACAATCATGTCTGCTATATAAAATCATCAATCTAGATTCTCGTTAAAAAGTATATTTTAGGGCATGTATAGACTGCATTACTAATGTAAACATAAAATAATTGATGTTAAATGAAAATAATCAAATGAATTTTCAGAATTATTCAACATATGGTTTTATCTTATGCGAGATTATATTAATATAGTAACAGTAATTAACATTCGGGAAAGATATATGGCTAGGATTTTAGTAGTAGATGACTCACCATCACAATTATTTGGCATGCAAAAAATAATTGAAAAAATAGGGCATGAAGTATTGACAGCTACAAATGGGGAAGAAGGTGTAAGGACTGCAAAAGAACAAATTCCTGATTTAATTTTAATGGATGTGGTTATGCCAGAATTAAATGGTTTCCAGGCAACAAGAAAGATTTCACGAGATGAAAGAACTTCTCACATTCCAATTATTATGGTAACCACCAAAAACTTACAAACAGATAAAGTTTGGGGCATGCGACAAGGCGCAAAAGATTATCTGGTTAAGCCCGTTGCTGAAAAAGCATTGGTCGCAGCCATTAAGGAATACTTACCTGCTGACTAAATAATACCCAATTCCCGATATAGAAAATACGATGTTAGCACATGTCTTTGAAGCACCTAGAAAATTCAAAAAAAGCTTAATCACCAATGAGGTGACCACAGTTTTTTTTATTTTCCTATGCGCATCAATTACCTGCACTACCAAACGCATTTCTATATCGGGATTTGGGTAATACATAACCTCTATGGTGTTCAATTCGAATTAAACTAAATAGGGGTTATCTTCTTTTTTTAAAAAAATCTTTTAACAACTGAGCACACTCTAATTCTTTAACACCACCGAAATAATCCACTTTGTGGTTGTGGTAAGTTTTATCAAAACACTTATCTTTGGTTATAACCATTCCAGTTTTATGGTCAAACGCACCAAATACAAGCCGTTTAATTCTTGCATGTACAATCGCTCCGACACACATCATACAGGGTTCTAACGTGACATATAATGTTGCATCAGGGATGCGATAATTATTAGAGTATTGTCCTGCTGATCTAAGCGCTTGTATTTCAGCATGAGCACTGGCATCGTTTTCTATGATCATTCTGTTAAATCCGGAACCGATCAACTTATCATCTTTAACAATAACCGCTCCAACAGGTACTTCGCCTTTTTGTTCTGCTTTATGAGCATTATTTATGGCTTGCATCATCCAATAGTCATCGGAGTTACCTTCCACTGTGTTTTCTCCATTGAAAAAAAGCAATGATGACAAACAATAAAGGCAGCATGACTAAGAAAAGCAAACTCAAAAATAATAACTGATTTTGTGACAACAGTATTTGAGTGTTTTGATTCACTTTTAATGGAATATTTACCCTTTCATCGTTATAAAGTATCCAATCAACTATTCTGACCGCCATACTTTTATTTGCAGCCATGTTTAGGTATTGATTGCGTACAAAATCTGTATCGCCAGTTATGACTAAACGGCTATTACCTAATTGTTTAGTTAACGCAAATGCGGTGTTATCATCATTTAAAAATAATGGCACAAAACCATCAGAGATCATTCCAGTGGCCTCAGCAATATAAATGGGCTGATTAAAATTTTTAGTGATTGCATGTTGGGGAAAATTTGAAACATAATCTGTAAAATTTTCACCTTGCATTGGTATTTTTTCTAAATTCATCACATCAAATGCTAGCTCCATATTGGTTTGAGCGTCTAAATCGACATCATTTAACCACCAGAGTCCAATGCCATTTTCGGTTTGATTATTCAACCATTCTACCAATTCGATTCCTAGATTTTCTGTTGGCGATGGTAACAGTATCGCTTTGACATTTTCAGGCAACACTACATCTTTATTCAGGGGCATTCTGGCAACCTGAATGCCAATCTTTTTTAGATGTATTAATAAACCAGACAAACCTTCACCTGAATCATCAGCAATATTAGACATCCCAAATCCTTCTCCAACAACCAACCATTGGTCTTTATTGCGTAACAAAGATAAAATAGCATTCACTATAGATGTTTCAGATAATTCTGTGACGTGGATTTTCTTTCCGATATCAGTATCTTTATAATGGCTGTCTCTTATACACATCTGACGCTGCCGACGATCTACTCTGTGTA
>CAJXVJ010000140.1 GCA_913061105.1 uncultured Alcanivoracaceae bacterium
GAGATTTCTGCCTGTCTCGTGGGCTCGGAGATGTGTATAAGAGACAGTCTGAAGACAAGTAATCAGCCACTCCATCAGGAGAAGCATTCATGCCTTTATCACCATCCTGCCAACCAGCAGGACAAACTTCACCATGGTCTTGGTTAAATTTAAGTGCATCTACCATGCGCAACATTTCATCAACGTTACGGCCAAGTGGTAAATCATTAATCACTTGATGTCTGACCACGTTATCTTGATCGATTAAGAAAGATCCACGAAATGCCACTGCGCCATCTGGAGTTTCAACATCATAGGCTTTACAAGCTTTATGAGTCACATCTGCAAACATTGTGTATTTAACTTGTCCTATACCACCTTTATTGACAGGTGTGTTTTTCCAAGCATTGTGGGTAAATTGAGAGTCAATTGATACCGCTACAACTTCTACACCGCGTTTGGTAAATTCTTCTAATCTGTGATCGAATGCAATTAATTCAGATGGACAAACAAAAGTAAAATCTAAAGGATAAAAGAAGATGACTTTTATTTTATCTTGAGTGGCTTTTTTGAAGTTATAATCATCAACTATTTCACCATTTCCTAATACTGCAGCACCTTTTAAGTTTGGTGCTTTTCTACCGACTAATACGCCCATATTTATTTCTCGTTATCATTTAAAAAAAAAGTATTTTACAAGATATGAATTAACTATGCCATTATATTTTTTCAATCGTTTCATTCTGATTTTTAGATAATCGAACCCAATGGGTTTGGCTGTAATTATTTTGAAGTAAAAACCCAAGCCATTTGTTGAGAAACACATTTAATGAGGCACGCGTTTCGCTATGAATCCTGGGGCATATTTTAGGTCCTAAAAGCCTAATAAACTGTTGTAAATCAGTACAATATACCACTTCTGCCACTTGCGCATCGTGGTAAAGCTTAACAACAATTTCTTCGCTATTGCCAAATTCAAAAGAATACTTAAATACTAACTCTGTGGTATATTTGTAATTGTTAAGTACTTGACAATATAACTTTGGCTTATTGACAACAGTACTTTCGTAATTAAATTCAGTAAACAGCTTTTGTGGAACAATCATTTTCAACAATTGAAAATTATCTTCGTGTTGAATGGACACACATTTATCATTAATATAGTTGGATGTAAAAATAGCTTTTTTGCTTTTAGATTTCAACATGTTTAATGTAACCTGTTATTCAGTTTTAATGCTTGTAACACTTTGCCAGAGATTTCTTCAACCGAAGTGTTTGTGGTACTTAGAAACTCTATGCCATTACTTAAATACATAGATTCTGCATCACTGACCTCTCTTTGGCATTGTCTTTGATTGGAGTATTGTGTCCCTGCTCTGCGCTCGCCTCGAATTTGTGATAACCTAAAGGGATCAATGGTGAGACCATAGACTTTATGTTTATGTTTTAAAATACGATCAGGTATTTTTAATTTATCCAAATCTTCTTCAGTTAATGGGTAATTAGCAGCCTTAACACCATATTGCAATGCCAAATACAAACAAGTTGGAGTTTTACCTGAACGGCTAACGCCTAACAATATAATGTCCGCTTCGTCATAAGAGACACTCATCCCATCATCATGTAATAGAGCAAAATTTGTCGCATCCATTCTGGCTGTATATGCTTTTGAATCGACCTTGCCGTGTGCACGTCCTACAATTGGAGACCTTTTGATGTTGTAATTGCTTTCTATTTCTCGCAAGAGTTGATTAAACGGATCAAGCTTTAATCCACCACCAGAATGGATGATTATGCGGTGATCAATGTTAACCACAGTATTGATAACCATGGGCTGGCATTCTGTGTGTTCAGCCTTGATTTCATCTGCAGCGCGCTGGGCTTTTTCTTCTGAATCAACAAAAGGAATGCGAATTTGTTTAAACTCTATGTCCCTAAATTGTGAAATAAGTGAATGTCCTACGGTTTCAGCTGTAATGGCTGTACCATCTGACACATAAAATATTGTACATTTTTTCATATATTTTTAACAATCCAATAATAAATTTTCTATCCTAATGATAGAATGATAAGCCTTCTAATAACCACGGTTAATTTATGTCTGAATACATCTTGCAACTCAACCAACTGGGGATGAATGATCTCGCTAAGGTTGGCGGCAAAAACGCTTCACTGGGTGAAATGATAACACATTTATCTGAATTAGGTGTAAGTGTTCCTGGTGGATTTGCCACAACTTCTCAAGCTTTTATAGATTTTCTTTCACAAACAGGATTGCATGAACGCATAAATAATCGCCTTAATGATTTAGATGTCGACGATGTTAAAGCCCTTGCTCAAGCAGGCAAAGAAATTAGATCATGGGTGATGGAAACTCCCTTTCAAGAAGAGTTGGACCATAAGATTCGGATTGCCTTCGAACAAATGGAAAAAGAGATTGGGGCCAATGCTTCAGTTGCAGTGCGATCTTCAGCAACAGCCGAAGACTTGCCTGATGCTTCATTTGCTGGACAACAAGAAACTTTCCTGAATGTTTCTGGTATTGATAATGTCTTAGCCAAAGTACATGAGGTTTTTGCATCATTATATAATGACCGTGCTATTTCATACCGTGTCCACCAAGGATTTGATCACCATGATGTGTATTTATCAGCTGGCGTTCAATTGATGATTCGCAGTGACTTGGCCTCAAGTGGTGTTATGTTTTCAATAGATACAGAATCTGGCTTTGAGGATGTTGTCTTTATTACATCATCTTATGGATTGGGCGAAATGGTGGTTCAAGGCGCTGTTAATCCTGATGAATTTTATGTCTATAAACCCAATATCATATCAGATAAGCCTGCTGTACTACGAAGAAACCTAGGTTCTAAACACATAGAAATGGTTTATTGTGACAGCAAAGATGTTTTAACCCAAAATGTTGACAAAGATAGGTCACAGGTTTTTTCTATTACAGATGAAGAAGTCACAGAATTAGCCAAGCAAGCCGTTATCATAGAACAACATTACAAACGCCCAATGGACATTGAATGGGCAAAAGATGGTGTAACTGGAAAACTTTACATTGTTCAAGCTCGCCCAGAAACGGTTAAAAGCCAAGATAAAAATACCCAAACCATAGAAAGATACCAAATTGCCAAATCAGGCAATGTTATTTGTGAAGGCAGAAGTATTGGACAAAAAATAGGCTCAGGGACAGCAAAAGTCATCGAAAGTATCTCACAAATGGACGAGGTTCAAGCTGGAGATGTTTTAGTCACAGACATGACTGACCCCGATTGGGAACCTATCATGAAACGCGCAGCAGCGATTGTTACTAACCGTGGAGGCAGAACATGTCATGCCGCGATTATCGCCCGCGAATTGGGCATACCTGCTATAGTTGGGTGTGGTGATGCTACCGAGAAAATTGCTAATGGAATAGATGTGACAGTTTCGTGTAGTGAAGGTGACACTGGTTTTATATACGATGAAATCATAGACTTTGAAGTAATCAAAACCAATTTAGAAAACATGCCTGAAGCACCATTAAAAATCATGATGAATGTTGGTAACCCTGACCGTGCCTTTGATTTTGCTAGCCTACCCCACAAAGGCATTGGTTTGGCCAGATTAGAATTTATTATTAATCGCATGATTGGGATCCACCCAAAAGTGTTACTTAATTATGAAGATCAACCTGATGACATAAAAGCTATTGTTGATCCAATGATAGCGGCATATGGTGATCCAGTTGATTATTATGTCAGTAGATTAGTCGAAGGCATTGCTACTCTGGGCGCTGCTTTTGCTCCAGAAACAGTAATCGTACGTTTATCAGATTTTAAATCCAATGAATACGCAAACCTGATTGGTGGCAAACAATACGAGCCAAACGAAGAAAATCCCATGATAGGATTCAGAGGGGCTTCTCGTTACATCGATCCATCATTTCAAGAGTGTTTTGAACTAGAGTGTAAAGCCTTAAAATACATCAGGGATGAAATGGGTTTAACCAATATTTGGGCCATGGTACCATTTGTTCGAACACTTGAAGAAGGCCAAAAAGTTATTGAAATCATGAAGAAATTCGGTTTGACCCAGGGAGAGAATGGCTTAAAGATCATCATGATGTGTGAATTGCCTTCCAATGCCTTATTGGCTGATGAATTTTTAGACATATTTGATGGTTTTTCAATTGGATCAAATGACTTGACCCAATTAACCTTGGGATTAGATCGTGATTCCGGCTTGGTCGCTGACTTGTTTGATGAAAGAAACCCTGCTGTTAAAAAATTATTGGCTATGGCCATCTATAATTGTAAAAAACGCGGTAAATACATCGGGATTTGTGGTCAAGGGCCATCAGATCACCCAGATTTAGCCCAATGGCTAATGAAACAAGGCATAGAAAGTGTTTCCTTAAATCCTGATACAGTAGTAGAAACTTGGCTTGATTTAGCAAAATACAAATCGGAGAAATAGAATATGAAAGCTAAAATTTCATTTATATTAATAACTGTCTTTACCTTTCAATTACACGCTGAAAAGTTACTAATTGATGCAGGAAAACCCACTAATGTTAATACAACCCAATCCAGTGATAAACAATTGGTTCTGGCTGTGGGTAAATTTGATCCAATGACTGAAAAACTTGATTTTAGTAAAACATCAATATTAGACACTGAGTCATCTAAATACAGGATAGTACAATTTTCAGAAGGAAAAGCGGATTCTCAATGGCTTAAGAAACAGGGAATAAAAGTGGTGTCTTATATTCCTAATAATGCCTATGTCATTGTAGCAGATAGCAGAACCAATTTTATTCTAGATAAACAACCTAATATACGGTGGCATGGTCCCTATTCTTCAGCTTATAAAATTTCTCCTGAATTATGGATTAAGAATCTAGACAATCAGCACTCCTATGAAGTTATGGTTGCATTCTTCAGCGATATTTCTAAAAATTCTATGTCTTTACTGCTAAGAAAAAATATTCCAGATGTAAGAGTAAAACAAATACTTCCAAATACAAATGGAGTAATTTTATCAATAAAATCTAATAATTATAGTGAAGTCATTGCTACTTTATCTAAAATTGAAGAAATACAATTTATCCAAAAAGTTATTCCAGCACATCTTAATAATACAGAAGCTGTTTCTGCGACTCAAGCCAATCAAGAATCTGGAGGAGCGTCAACTAATGACAATTATACACCTACACCAACACCTATTTGGGATAAAGGGTTATTTGGAACTGGCCAAATAGTTGCAGTAGCAGATAGTGGTTTAGACGCTAATGAAGACTGGTTTGTTAATTATGACAATGGTACAACAGTGACAAATGTTGTTACTGAAGCTGAAACAGTTAACCCTCCTCAAATTGGAACATTACATCCAAATAACAAAATAATTGGATATTTTGTTTTCCCACTAGCCGAAGCCTATGATCATGGTAATTTTCATGGGACACATGTTGCTGGATCAGTTGCTGGAGATAGATTAGAAGCAATTGGAGCAGGTCCTTCAGGAAGTGTTTCTTCACCAAATGACTCTGGATATGATAATGATGATGGTATGGCTCCAAATGCACAATTATTGATACAAGACTTAGGAAGTGAGGAAAATGGAACTAGTGTATATGTATTAGGAAGTCCGTTGTATCGCCAAGCATACAACTCAGGAGCACGTATTCATACCAATTCATACGGAGGTGGCGCTGGTGAATATACTTTCAACTCTAAAGATACTGATGATTTCTTATATAATTTTGAAGACATGTTAATATTATTTTCAGCTGGAAACGATGGACCTTCATTAGATACAATTGGCTCACCCGGTACATCCAAAAATGTACTTACTGTTGGGGCATTATTACATGGCAACAGTCCTATTGCTGTTTCATTTTCAAGTAGGGGCCCAACTGATGATGGAAGACTTAAACCAGACATTATGGCAACAGGCACAAGTATAGAATCAGCAGCTGGAGACTCAAGTACAAATAGTACCATTGAAAGCCCTTCAAGAAAGTCAATCAGTGGCACTTCAATGTCCACCCCAATAACCGCAGGCAGTTCCGCTTTAGTACGACAATACTATACAGAAGGATTTTATCCAACAGGAATTGCCAATGCCAATGATGAACATACGCCAACAGGAGTTCTTTTGAAAGCCACATTGATAAATGGTGCAGGAATTGCCAGTGGCCATTTTGATAATACTACAGGTTGGGGGCGTGTTAATTTAAATAACTCTATTATGTTCGATGACAGTGACAAACATTTACGTGCTTGGGAAATCAATAATGCCAACGGGCTTAAAACAGGAGAAAACACCGAAATTAAATTAGAAGTAAAGGCAGGCCAACCTTTAGCCATTACTTTAGCTTGGTATGATGTGCCTGGACCATTTGGAAGTAATAAAACACTGGTAAATGACATAGACTTAGAAGTCAGGGTTGACGGACAATTATACAAGGGAAATGTTTGGAGTGATACTGCTATTTCCAGTACAGGCGGTGAACGTGATAGTATCAATACAGTTGAGCAAGTCCGGATTCCTAACCCGATTGAAGGCGTTTATACCATATCAGTAAAAGGAACAAATGTACCAGGAGTTGAGCAAGTAAATTCATTTAGGCAAGGTTTCGCTCTGGTTGCGACAGGCCATTTTGATAATATTGGTTCAGTACCCTCTGCTTTAACAGCAGTTTCAAACCTCAATGCTGAATCACTTGGCGATAATGGAATTCAACTATCTTGGAATGGTGGAGCAAATGCTGATTACTTTGAAGTTTACAAGGTGCAAGGCACATGTTCGACTGCAGACTTCAAAAATGCACGTTTTGTAGGAATGACAGAAAATAACAACTATACAGACTTTAGAACATTAAATGGAATACAATATGCTTATAAAATAAGAGCAGGTCAATACCAGGGCCTTGGTGATTTATCATCTACATGTGTGGATATCACATCTCAACAAGCTTGTGATTTATTGCCTTTCTTTAGTCAAAGCTCTATTATTATCTCTGACAATACTGGAGATTTGTGTCACACAAAACTTGAATGGGATGCTGCAAGCGCATCATGCCCAGGCAATACCAGTATAAAATACAATATTTATCGATCACTTGACAGTGATTTTATTCCTGGAGCCAGTAATCTATTAACCAGTACAACCAGTACAAGTTTTGATGATATCAATGCTCCTAGTGATGCTGCATATTATGTGATTAGAGCAGAAGATAGTGGTGGAAATTCAACAACTGGAACTGAAAGAGTCCGAAGTCAAGCAGTTGGTACTGGTTTTGTTAATTCTCCTCTACTTGAAGATGTAGATACCGTTGCAATAATGAACCTCAATTCACCTTGGCAAGTGGTATCGAACAATGGTGCTGATTCAAGCTTGTTAAGTTATAAAACAGGACAAGCCACAGATGTGTATCCTCCTGATACCTGCAGTGCAATCGTCAGTAATGTCATTACATTGTCTGCTGATGATGCCACGCCTTCCATTTCCTACCAAGCACAATATGATATAGAAAACAACTGGGATGGTGTGGTTGTTCAAATTTCAAACGATGATGGAAAGACATGGTCTGATTTCCCTCCAAATGGTGGGTATCCAGGAAATTTTTCAGAAACTGTTTTGAATAATGGATCTTATGTCAATGCTTGTAATTTTCCACCCACTCAAGGGGCATTTAGTGGAACAAATAATGGTTCATATCAAACTTATACCCATAATTTAACTTCTTTTGTTGGTGAAGATGTAAAAATTAGATGGTTATTGTCTACTGATTCGGCTGCTGAAGAGGAAGGTTTTTATATTGATAACATTCAATACCCAAATATCCAAATACCAAATTCTTGTACTGTAAATACTGGTGCCAGCAAACCTCAACCTGGATTCTATTATGACCGTACCCGCAATGGTCATGGTTTTGTGGTTGAAGCCATTGAAGGTACTGATTTGTATTTCACTATCTTCTATACCTATAACAGTGAAGGAAAACCAGAATGGTACACTTCTTTAACTACGCTTGAAGGCAACGTCTTGAACATGGAAATGGTAAATAATACTTTACAAAGATCCATTTATGATTATGACATAGGACCAGGTGGTGCTACGCCGTTTACCATCGATGATTCGATTGGCACCAATAGTTTAAAAATTGACTTTAATAGTAACATTGCATCTGCAGCAGATGCTTGTAATGATGGAGTCGATCGCCCTGACAATGTTTCTTTGGCTTCATGGCAAATAGGCAATCAAACAGGAGATTGGTGTTTGGAACCAATCATTGCCGAAAACAACTACCCTACTCCCGATTTTGGTGGAACTTGGTGGGCTGGATTGGCAGATACTGGTTGGGGACTATCCATCACATATTCTGGTGATGTGTTGGTTGTTATCATGTATTACTTCGATGCCGATGGTAACCCAAGATGGGCCCAAGGCATTGAATCAGGATTCCAAGTTGGTCAAGAAATTGTGTTAGACTTATTAGAATTATCTGGTTATGCCAGAGATGCCAATTCAACCGAGGTTACGGATGTGGTTGCAGGTTCATTAACACTCACTTTAGATGCCATCAATGGTAATGACGATGATGGTGTTATGGCTGTGAATATCACCTATCAAGGCAGCGAAGGTGGCACATGGTCTCGTGATAAAATGCCAGTTAAAATATTTACAGCGCCCCATTAATTGAAATATTATATAAAGCCTCTAGCTCGGAAGAATTAGAGGCTTTTTACAAATGACCAATCACAAAATCATTTCTTGGTCATTATTCTTTAATGAAAATTCATTCTTAAAACTTTTCTAAATTTTCATAACGTTTCATCTTTCAAAAAGTTCTGAAAATCATGCATGTAATTTCCAAATTATGGTGCAAAATATGCAATAATTAATTGCTGTTTTTCCTGTTTTTCACAACATCGCCGACCGAGTTAAGCTTGCGGTCCCAGCCCATCGGTTGTACTTTTAAAAAGTATGTCTGATAGTCAGGGACCGCAATCTTAACTAGGATCGTGAAAGAAGTTTTTTTTTGTTTTTCAACCATTAATTATTGCATGATATTATTAGCGTGGGAATTACCACTGTAAACACTTCAGATGGTCGTCTGGTGTAATTTGCAATCAACGACTTGCAACAAGGTGAAAGCTTTTGTATTTAAGTATTTGCTTCGATCGGTTAACATTTTGTTGAGCGAATTGCAAAGAGAATGAT
>CAJXVJ010000141.1 GCA_913061105.1 uncultured Alcanivoracaceae bacterium
TCTACACAGAGTAGATCGTCGGCAGCGTCAGATGTGTATAAGAGACAGTCATCATTTTGTCCACTACTGGATGTGTTTTTTGCGGAAAACCTCCAAATAATATTGGATTGTTTTGCGTCAATGCAAGTACCAAACAAAACCCACATAATTTAACATTATTTGGAAGCTTCCCAAATCCTTCAGATCTCAAAATGATAGCAGAACATAACATACCAGGACAAAGCCCTGCATTTATTGGCAGTGCACTTATTCCTGCTGGAGCGTTACAGACTTATGAAGCCACAGTCCGTTTTCCACCGCCCTTTACAGTGAGCCCTAATGGTTTTTTAGACATTGCTCCGGTAGGGTCCGAAATGGGTAGTTACCAAATAGATTTAAATGGTGATGACGTAACCGATGCAGAGTTTCCTGTATTATCAGAAAGCCCTTTTTTTGCATGGATGGATGTCAATGGAAACAACATTAAAGATATGGCAGAGCCTGAAATGTTCCAAAGCCAAGATATGAATGGCAATGCCTTATTAGTTGTCACACTGCCCAACGGTGGGGACAACAATTCTTCAAACAATAATGGAAACTTGGATTATAAAATGAGCCTACACTTAAAATCAGGTCTGTTTATTAACCCTATGGTTACAACCAATCATTCAATTACTGCTTCTCTACAATCTGTTGATCCTGATACGGGTGGTATGAATAATGGTACAGGTTTAGAGCCTAAAAGTATTAATTTAGAAACCACTTTACTTATTGACCTTATATTCAAAAATGATTTTGAATAATAAATATGAGATTTGTTACCCAAACCCCAATATAGAAATCCATTGCACGAGTTGTGCAAAGGTATCCAATAAAAATTTATTCGAATCCATTCGTAAAACAATAACATTGTTAGCCTTAATTTTGAAATTGATAATGGTTAAATGAAAAAATTGAAAACTTTTAACGCTACTCTCGTTAGTTAGATTGAATTTATTTAATCAATCATTGGAAGAAATCAAAAATGAACAGAATAAAAAAACTAGAAAATAATTACATTAACAAAAAACTGATATTAATATTTTTGGTATTGACAACTAATCAGATATTTGCTGCTTTGGAATTAAACAAAAACACCATCAACAGCGGTGGATCAAAATCGACAAGCCAACGTTTTCAATTTAATGGCAGCATCGCTCAAGTTGATTCAAATGCAAGTCTAAGTAGTATCAGGTTTCAAGTATCACCAGGTTTTTGGCAACAAAACACAGATTTAATTTTTACAAATGGCTTTAAGTAAGGAGACTATAATGAGACACATACTACTAATATTACTATTAACAACCAGCAATATATTTGCACAAATCCAAGTAGGAACAGGGTTCAATTACCAAGGAGAACTTTTAGATAATGGCGCACCTGCTAATGGTGATTATGACATAATTATAAATGCCTACACAAATTTGACTGGTGGGTCACAAATAGCAACACCCATCATACTTTCAGATAAACTCATTAATAATGGCCTTATAAATATAGAAAAAATTGACTTAGGATTTAATTCGTATTTTTTTGGAAATGAAATATGGTTAGAATTAACAATTAAAAAATCCTCTGATCCTTTAGGAAGCTTTGAAGTACTTGCACCAAGACAAAGGCTTTCAGCAGTTCCTTATGCAGTCAAATCTGAATATTCTGACAACACTGAATTTGCTTTTAGAGCAGGTACTGCAGAGAGGTCATTAGACTTAGCAATAAGTAGTTCAATTTTCAATGATGTTTTGACATTTGATGGAACAAACTGGGGAGCAAAAGCACCACTTTGGTCTCAAGCAGGAAATGATGAATTATTTGCTAACGATAAAAAAGTTACCATTGGTGCAAGTAGCGGGCTAGGAAGGCTTTCTGTTGCATCAGACGGATCTGAAACATACGCTTTTAATGTTCATGCCGATTCTGGATCAGAAGGTTTTTTTGTCCATCAAAATGCGGGCATATCAATAGGTAATGGAATAGAACCGCCTGCTAAAGGTGTTTATATAAGTGGAGATGTAGTTCAGGCGTCAAATAGAGATGGAATGATGAAATATATGGTTAGAGTTGATTGCAAAAACCAAGGTTCATCAATAATTCTTGCTTATCCAAACACAGTGCAAAACCCACTGACTGTAACCGACGAATCCGTGGCTGGACGATGTACTGTACATTTTCCAATTAATATCAATAACAGGTATTGGCAGGTGACACCAGTTGCGACTAATGGAACAACTATTGCTAATTGTCATACACTTAATGCCAATAATCAGTTGTTGTGCCAAAGAAAGGACGCAGGATCGCCTCAAGATGGCAACATTATGATTTTGGTTTATTAAAGGAGAAGAAAATGATAAAAAAAATAATGCTATTGGTTATTCTTATACTTCCTCAGCTTGCTACTGCTGTAGACATTTATATCAACAAAGTTAAATTAAATGACAATGAAATTTCTGCATTACAAAATTCTTATGGAGAAGTACAAGAAGGTCGGTACTGGTATGATTCTTTTGCTGGATTATGGGGTTATGAAAATGGCCCCACTCAAGGTAAAGCCATTGCAAATGTGTATTTTAGAGGGAAATTACCAGCAAATATATCAGGCAGAGGCACCAGTATTTTCATAAATGGTCGTGAAATTCATTACAAAGAAAAACAATACTTAGAATCTATATATGGTGCAGGCAATGTCAAAACTGGAAGGTATTGGGTGAATCATTTAGGAGAAGGAGGATATGAAGGTGGTGTTGCATTTTTCAAAATCACTCAGCTATCTAAAAAAATGCGATTATCACCCTTTTCAACCAGAGACTTGGTTGGAGGCAATGTAGTTGGAAAAGGCTATATTGGTTCCAAAGGTGATAGTGCAACATGGTAAGTGAATAATTAGATTTTTTGTTTTCTTTTTATATGCATAAAAATAAGAACAATCACTATAAACAGAATTGTCATTAAAATTGTTTTTAACCAAAAGTTTGATTTATTTGGCTTGATTTGTAATTTTAAATCTGTTTGACCTAGCAGGATAAAGGCTGCCCAATCATAAGTTTTCCACCCAGATAGCCTGGCCTGTTTTTTTGCAAAATTTAAAGCACTACTGGCTGATAATTGATGGCCAAGCCCTTGATAAAACCATTGCATCAATTGATAAGTTTTTTTATCTTTTACATCCCATAGAGTTCCTATGACAGTTTTGGCTCCAGCATGGATAAATGATTCAGCCAAACCGGAACTATAACCATACAAACCACTTAACCCACCTTTCGCTGATGAGCAAGACGCTAAAACCACCAATTCAACCTGAGTACTTAATTTAGATATTTCTCTGGCTTGCAACAATCCATCATTGGTATCATCTGATTTAAGTACCAATGCAGAATAAGCAGGAGCTATCGGATTATCAAACCCATGACTGGCAAAATGCAATATCCCGGTGGCTTTATTAATGATTTGCTTGGCTTTTGTTTCTGTCGCATTACTGCCCATAGTCAATTTACTGTTGATAATATATTCATTCAGTTGCAAAAGTTCTTTGTTAACACTTGGTAAGTTGTTTTGTGCCAGATTTAAGCTTCTATAGGCTGTGTGCCAAAAATTTGGAATTTTAATTTCACCTTCAGAAACGCCAATAAGATTAAGGTTAACTGTGTCATTTTTTGATTGAGGTGTGTTTAGCGTGTTGAGATACTTCTTCAATGATTTTACGGTATTTATCGCAATTTCATGCCGGTCTGATAATAAAACACCTTGTTCATCCAACAATAAGTCCATTGGCAAAAACCTTAAGTTTGAGTCTTGTATAAAATGAAGGCTATTGAGTTTATCTAAACCAATCTGTCTTAATGGTTGAATTAAGAGGTTATCAAGTTGATAAGCGGTTTGGCTCCAATCTTTGTTGTTTGACTCCAACTGTGTGAGCAATTTAACCACTAAGTTTTGAATTGTCTCAATACTTTGCTGAATTTGAAAGCTTGATACTGTGGTTTTAGAAACCAGCATGGTATAAAAATTATCACCAATACTCAAATAAAACACAAAACCATCATGTGGTTTTAAACTGGATTGTAGTTCAGACAGTTTTAATCTATCAGAGAAATTTAATGAAGCTTCGCCGAATAAAATATCATTGATGACAGCAGATTCTGCTTTTAATTCGCGTTGAGAGTGTATGCTCTCTGTATTTCCTTTCTTAACATGAATAGGTTCTTTTGCTAAAAATGCTAAATAGAACAATTCAAAAATTAGATCCGATTGCGATAAACCAATATCCAATGCATCAACTATGGTCGCCTCAACAAGCTTTGGAGGAATATAAAAAAACAAACTGTTGTTAGAATATTGGTTAAAACTGGCATTTTTAAAGAACAATGATATGGCTTGTATATTCGTATCGAAAGAGAGTTTATGCTTTTTTTCTACTTTATATTTTTTAGCTAAAAGAAAGTGCATTACCCACGAATCATCAAAGTTTTTCATGTTATGTTTTAATTCAATAAACAATTGATTGGCATGTTCTAAATCTCCATCTTGTATATAAGTTTCCAATAACAAAATTTCAAAATCATTTATATTTGAATCGGTCCAATGTATATCGAAATTAATCGCTTTATTAATTATTTCTCTGGACTTATCATTTTGATTGAGGTGAATCAAAGTATTGGCATAAATGCTAAAATACCAAGCCAAACTACTGCGGTCATCCATTACAGTTATGTCAACCAAATCCAATGCATTTAATGCGGCTTGATAATTATTCATTTCAGACTGAATTGAAGCCACTCTTATATAGTAATCACTTAGTGCATCTAATTTATTCAATTTAAAAGCCAAGTTTTGAGCTTTAGATATGGTTTCCATGGATTGTTCAAAAGCCCCAATATAGCCATATATAGAACTTTGGGCTAGTAGGATTGATAAAGCTGTATTGCCAAACAAGTCATCATTTTCCTCTAATTGCTTCCAAGCTTTTTGATGCCAGCGTAGCGATTCACCAAATTCACTGAGCTCTGCATAACTGATGGCTATATTTTTGTATTGTTCTGCTATTTGATATACGTTTCCAGTGCTTTGAGCCAGCGATAAAGATCTCTGATAGTTTAGCTTTGCTTGTGTAAAGTCTAATTGATAAAAATAGATATCTCCCAATAATGCCAGATATTGGATTTTATCATGATCTACAATTACAGGATTTGATAGCTGTTGTGAGATTAATTCTTCGGCTTTTTGTAATTGCCCTGAGTCGACAATTGCTCCAATTTCATCAATTGAATCAAGCGCATGAATCTGGGTACAAAATAGTAAAAGTATTGTAATAATACGTAGCATTAATTAATTGTAAATTTATTATTAATTATGACTTGTTTGTTGTTGTCCATTACAGACCATGAGTAATTTCCTGGGGTTAATTTTTGTTGGACTTGTTCAGGTAAATAGAACTTTGTTGATCGTTGAAATTCACTAACCCATATAGTCTTATTATCAATATACAATTGTAAACCTAATAGTTGAGAACTTTGATTATTAACAATAAAGAATTCTGGTGCCGTTTTTAAATGGCTGTTTTCTAAAGGGTAAATAGATGCTTGCGGAATTCCGCGCACCGGATCAGATTCAAAACTTGTGTGTTCATTTTTTTGATTGAAAATAATAACAATTGAAATGAGTAATGCAAACCCTGTTGCCAATAATGGAATCGGCTTTAGGCTAATAAAAGGACTTAAAAACCTATCAACAATCGATTCATTTACAGGTGCTGTCTGTTGTTTTAATTCTAAATATCTATTCATAACAGCTTGATCATTTGCCATCATTTCAATTAACTTATTTTTTTCTTCAATTGGTAATTGATTATTTTGAAACTTTACAACCAATTCGTTATCAAACCAGTTTAAGTCATCAACACTCCAAATAGTCTTTTCATTTTTTATAAATTCAGTTAAATCTTTCTCGTTATATTTCATACTGTATCCCCTTGTTATTTAGAGCATTGAGTAGTTTTTCTTTGCTTCGGTATATGTCATTTCTTACCATGGCTTTGTTGTTTCCTGTCAGTTCGACAATTTCATTTATTTTCATGCCTCTTAAATAGAGCAATAAAGTAATTTGACACCTATTAGGGAAAGTCAGGATTATACTGTTCACTAACTCTAGCAACTTTTGTTGGTGAACTACTGTTTCGGGGTTTTCCTGACGACTACAAACATCATGTATTTGATCATCAAAACTATCCGTTATTTGGCTGTTTCTATGTTTTCGCATAAAATCTATCATGACACTCATTGAAGTTTGCTTAATATAACCGTAGTTTTCTATTTTTGAACCTTGACGTTCATCGGCCCGCATCAGTTTAATCATGATTTCTTGGCACACATCATCCACATAATCATATAAAAAATTGGGCAAACGATTCCGTACAAAACTCATCACCCATTGCGTTCTTGTAGTATTTGAATAACTGCGTTTCATTAATATTGCTGTTTCTGATCCCATATAGTCTAAACGTGGTGATAAAAATATGTTCTCAATTGTTTTGAAAAAAATTATTCAAACCCATTTACAAATATTATATTTTCAATTGGTAATTCAATCATAAACACATCACCACCACCAAATTGGCCTTGACTGGCACAACTGTTGATGCCTCCATCATCCTGAAAATCCGAATCAAATACAATAAATTTCCCATCTTTTGATACCGATGCCCGTGGCTGTACCCAATAACCACACATTCCTGACCGGTGATGCGTTAACCGACGCACACTGCCATCAAAGTACAATTCAAAGATTTCATTATTAAAATTCATGCCTGTTGCTCCTGAACTGACCACACACCTACCTTGGAGTCCTTGGCAGGAAATATGCCACAATGTTTCCCATGGAACTGTTAAAACAAGTTGTGGATCGTTATTTCTGAGAGGTAGTCCATAACTCACTATTGCGGGCAAATTGTTATCTTCTGGTGAAGCTAAAATTGATGAGATAAACACTTCATTGCCATCATGATCTAATCCGAAATCTCCATGATTGTGCCAAGGGTTCAATTGTTGAACAAAATTACCAGTTGTAATTTCATATATTTCCATACCATTTAAGCGCTGGTTTGGATTGGCTGGAACCCACTGAACTGTTAAATAATTCCCCAAAGGGGAGACACCTATCCAGTCAGGTTCAAAATTGGCATTGGTATTTATAGCAAATAAATCAGATAAGCGTAATTGTGTCCCAATCAAACCATTTTCCAAATCAAGACTGAAAATCATTTGATCTCCATCAGATGTCGATGCCATCCCAGCTATCCACTTTCCATCATGAGATAATTCATCAAAAGATTGGTTGCCTCTAATTTGTTCATATAAATCAGGAAATGTGAAAACCACATTGCTAGACCCAGTGATGACATCAATGTAGACCACTCTTAATGTGGTATCACCATTAGAATCATAAGCCACAATTGTATTAGGCAAATCAGGATGCCATCTGGGAGTATTAATGTCACTTAATACCAAAACTGTAGCCAGTGTTATTCTATTTTTTATTATATAGAATCCATCTTCAATAATAAGAATAAATGAGTTGTCTGGTGAAAATGCCTGTAACTGTGAATACACATGTGCGCCCCATTGACCTGTTTCCATGTAATTGGTGATTCTTCTGATTGTTGTATTGTTAAAAGCCGCATCAACAAAAGGTGTGTTAATGGCTGGCAAGCCGTTACTCTGCATTGGTATGATAGCATTGCCATCACTTACTCCGATTGGACTTTGTGCTAGTGAACTTGAAATCACAGCAACTATTAATACTAGGCCTAATATTTTATTCATAGATTAATCCTAAGGTTTATTTAAACTATCAAACGCTAAGGGTTAATAAACTTCTCAAAGAAGCACAAATTTAGGACATGATTTAATACCAGGTATCTTAATTGAGGTTAGTTTCTTGTCTAAGCAACCGTTTGATTTCAATAAGGGCTGTTTTAAGAGCATATTCTTGAGTGCGCTCTTGTAAGCTAACAACCATAGTCGTCAACTTATTGGAATCAGTCAACTTTTCGAGACTTTTGCATATATCATGCTCATCTAATGATGCGCCAATTGTATAATTCATCGCTATACAATCTTTTAAACGGCTAGGTTGATCTTTTGAAACAGCGATTGAAACGCTTGGCTTGGCCAATTCTATCGATTGTAAAAGTGTTCCACCAGCCCCTATAACTCGTCCCTTTGCTTGGTTTAGTAACACCAAAAAATCTTGTGAAGAAACAAACAACAAACACTGAATATCCGAGTCATCAGGTAGTTCATTAGGATAATTAGAACCGAATATAACAACACACTTATTTCCAGTTTTCATTTGGAAATTTTGGGCCGCTTGATAAAATACATCTGCGACAAGCTTTCCATCAAGTCGATGACCACCAGAGCCACTATTAAAGAGAAAAAAACCACCTGATTCCAGACCATACTTTTCTAAAATTCTTGTCACATCATCGGACTCAAAATTGGGCAGGATAGGACCAATGTTTTTAGGTTCAGGTTTGTCCAATAAATTTAATTTGAGCTTTTCAATCCAGCTCAGAGGTTTAACGGTATAATTTGGTTGAACCACCCAATGAGCATCAGTATGGCGTATTCGTCTAATAGACAATCCACGTTTTCTTTTCTTTTTATGCTGAGAAATAAAAATGACTTTTGCGCCGTTCTTTTTTGCAAAACGGAACTGTTTTGCTCGCCCCGAGCAGTCAAATATAACCAAATCAGGTTTTATTGACTCTATGACTTGTTTTACCTTTCGCGTGTCTTTGGTTGCAGAATTGAGACTAAAATGGGTTGTGAATTGACACTTTTTCGAATATTTAACTCGTGTGCTAAGAATAAAATGTATATCAGCACCTAAAATTTGTTGTTGTATTGCATTGGCTAAG
This sequence comes from uncultured Alcanivoracaceae bacterium, assembly GCA_913061105.1. GTDB lineage: Bacteria > Pseudomonadota > Gammaproteobacteria > Xanthomonadales > Marinicellaceae > NORP309. The sequence continues at coordinate 8,933 of CAJXVJ010000141.1, forward strand.
ATTGTCGACCGCATATACTCGCCAATGCCTTTGTTTGAGGACACAGGAATAAAAAGGATGACAGGGTTTTCCATATTGTATCAGATGGTTGAGCTGCAAATACGATATTCTATAATAATTATTAATTCATAACAATAACCAAGACTGGTATCTATTAGAATATGTACTATTAACCCTGTGGTCTAATACCTGTCTCTTATACACATCTCCGAGCCCACGAGACAGGCAGAAATCTC